>NZ_JAUCEU010000007.1:5937500-6160691 GCF_030348765.1 Neobacillus sp. CF12
AAAATCACCTACCAGCAACTACTAGGACTTTCTCAAGGATTTACTTCTGCACTTCAGCAAAATCAAGTTCAAAAGGGAGACCGTGTGGCACTTATGCTTCCGAATTGCCCGCAATATGTCATTTCCTATTATGGTGTTTTAAGTGCTGGAGCGATTGTGACGCAAGTAAACCCTATGAGTGTTGAGCGAGAGCTTGAATATATTCTTAATGATTCTGGTGCCGAAACGATTGTTGTTATGGATGCGTTTTATCCTAGGGTAAAGAGCGTGCAGTCTCGAACTAACTTGAAAAATATCATTGTGGTAAGTCTGCAGCCAGCTAGTAAAGATTTCACTCCAGATCGCAGTTTTGAAAATTTCTTAACGGAAGGTAATGGCAAAGTAACAGCTGTGGAAATTGAACTTGAGCATGACATTGCAGTTTTACAATATACCGGTGGCACAACTGGAAGATCTAAGGGAGCTATGTTGACACATCGAAATGTCGTGGCGAACGTTCTTCAATCTTATGAATTTTTCAAACATGAGTTTGAATTCGGAAAAGAACGATGTCTAACCGTTATTCCCCTTTTTCATGTATTTGGTATGACTGCCTGCATGAACTTAACCATTTTTTCAGGTGGCGAATCAATCTTGTTGCCACGATTTGATTTAGAGGAAGTATTAAATACAATCAAACATGAACAGCCGACTACCTTCCCAGGAGTTCCAACCATGTATGTAGCGATTACCAATCATCCAAAGGCTGAAGAGTACGGTATTAATAGTATTAAAACTTGCAATAGCGGGAGCGCACCTATGCCAGTAGAACTTCTCCGCGAGTTTGAAAGAAAAACAGGGGCAAAGATTTTGGAAGGATACGGACTTTCTGAAGCTTCTCCAACCACACATTGTAACCCTCCGTTTGCGCAGCGCAAGCCAGGAAGTGTAGGTATTGGCATGCCATCTACAGAATACAAGATTGTAGATGTGGCAAGTGGTTTGGAAGAAGTTCCCGTTGGAGAGCTCGGTGAAGTCATCATTAAAGGTCCTCAAATTATGAAGGGATATTGGAACATGCCAGAAGAAACAGCCAATACTTTGAGAGATGGCTGGCTTTATACGGGCGATATTGCAAAAGTAGATGAAGATGGCTATCTATATATTGTTGACCGCAAAAAGGATCTAATTATTGCAAGCGGTTTCAATATTTATCCACGTGATATTGAAGAAGTGTTATATGAACACCCTGCTGTCCAAGAAGCAGTTGTTATTGGTGTTCCGGATACTTACCGTGGTGAAGATGTTAAGGCTTTTGTCGTCTTAAAAGCAGAGCAAACGGTAACTGAAGAGGAAATCATTCAGTATTGCAAGCAAAATATGGCAGCATATAAGGTGCCGCGAAACGTTGAGTTTCGTGATCAATTGCCAAAAACACAGGTTGGTAAAATTCTCCGCCGTGCCTTAAGAGAGGAAGCGGTTAAAAAATAAGAAGAATAGGAGCTTTACGCAGATTGTCCGTGTTTGAAGCGAAAAAGAATATGGTATAATTTCACTAGACATATTACAGATTGCGAGGACATAAGCGGTGAAAGATAAAATAACTGAGCATAGTATCCGGTTGTTTGAGAAAAAGGGTTTTAAGGAAACATCCATTCAGGACATCGTCGATTCGATTGGTGTTACAAAAGGGACCTTTTACTATTATTTTTCTAGTAAGGAAGAACTCTTAATGGACATTCATCTTGGATATATTAATTACTTACTTGATAAACAAAGGGGAATTTTGGAAGACAACAAAAAATGCAAAGAAAAGCTATTCGAGATTGTTTATATGCTGATTAGCAATATAAAAATACAAGGTTCCGCTGCAAAAATCTTCTTTAGGGAAATGAAAAACCTAAATGAAGAAAGACTTGCCTTAATCGTCCCAAAGCGAGATGAATTCCGGCTGAATGTCGAGAAACTTCTAAATGATGGGATTAAAAACGGAGAGTTTCGAGCGGACTTAAATGCACATATCGTTACCTTTGGTATTCTGGGAGCATCCAATTGGAGCTATCAATGGTTTAATCCAGCCGGAGCCTCTACGGAAAGAGAAGTAGCAGAGATTTTTGTTGAGATGATTTTAGAGGGAATTCAAGCAAATTAATAATTATAGAGGGTTTTGTGTGGAAACTAAACCCTCTTATTGCCTTCGTATACTATCCGGTTGGTATGTAATTAGAAGACAGAAACTTTAGAATTGTAGGGAGGGACATTATGCCTAATCAGATGAGTAAAGATACGATTCCGGTTCGTAAAGGGGAAGAATTGAATTTAGCTGTCTTGGATCAATTTTTACGCGAACATTTAGAAAATCTTCCAAATAGCCCTCTTGAACTTCTGCAATTTTCCGCAGGGCACTCTAATTTAACATATCAAATTAAAGTGGGCGAATGGGAAGCCGTTTTACGACGTCCGCCACTAGGACCTGTTGCTCCGAAAGCACATGATATGGAAAGAGAATATAAAATTATCTCTGAGCTTCATCCTGTCTTTTCAGTCACACCGAAGCCAATCCTGTTTTCCAATCAAGAGGAAATTGTCGGAAGTCCTTTTTTCATCATGGAACGTAAAAACGGTGTTGTCATTGATACAACCTTTCCAGAGGAAATAACTGTAACGAAAGAAATTTGTCAACAGCTATCAGAAGTGATGGTCAATACATTAGTGGAACTGCATGCAATAAATTATAAAGAGACAGGACTTGGAGCGATTAGCAAGCCGGAAGGTTTTACAGAAAGGCAGGTTCACAGCTGGATTGGACGTTATGAACGGGCAAAAACGGATGAAATTGGTGGTGTTGATTCTCTTAAAAAATGGCTTGCTGCCAATATTCCGGTTCAACAAAATGCTGCTGTCATTCACTATGACTTCAAGTTTAATAATGCGATGTTTAATGAAAGCTTAACCCAAATGGTGGGACTTTTTGATTGGGAAATGGCAACAGTAGGTGATCCGCTTGCAGACCTTGGAGTTGCCATGAGCTATTGGAATCAACCGGATGACCCAGATGATTTAAAGAGAGGAGCAGGAAATGCTCCAGTAACGGTAAATGAAGGATTTTTTACTAGGAAACAATTTATTGAACTTTATGCAAAGATGAGCGGTCGGGACGTTACAAATATGAACTTCTATTTGACCTTTGCCTACTTTAAATTAGCTGTCATCTGTCAACAAATTTACTACCGTTTTAAAAAGGGGCAAACCAATGATCCCCGCTTTGCTAACTTTAATTATAAGGTGAAGACGTTAATTGAACATGCAGCAACGGTTGCTTCTGGGGAATTGTAATAAATATTAAGTGTAGGGAGGAAGATTTTATTGAATAATAATGATTTATTAGTAGAAAAGTTGGGTCCTGTTTTGGCATTAACCTTGAACCGTCCAGAGAGCCTAAATGCATTTAGTCCTGATATGATTCTCGGATTAAAGAACGCACTGAGTGAAGCGAAAAATGACTCTGATATTCAGGTGATTGTTTTATCAGGGGCTGGTCGCGCCTTTAGTGCAGGCGGAGATGTAAAAACCATGGGTCAGGCAGACGGGAATCAGGTTTATGAACATATTGGAAAATTGAATGAATTGGTTTTACAGATGAAAGATTTAGAAAAGCCGATTATCGCTGCGGTTCATGGTTTTGCTGCTGGCGCAGGTTTCAATTTAGCGTTAGCTTGTGATGTTATTGTCGCAGCTGAGGATAGTAAGTTTGCTCTTAGTTTCTCAAAAGTAGGTCTCGTTTCTGATGGTGGAGGATCCTATTTCTTGCCTAAGTTAATTGGACCGCACTTAGCAAAGCAGTTCTTCTTTAGCGCAGAACCGATTCCTGCAAAACGTCTCTATCAATTAGGCGTCATAAATGCATTGTTCACATCAGAGAGGTTACAAGAAGAAACAACGAAACTAGCATTAAGTTTAGCCCAGGGACCTGGAAAAGCATTTGGAAAACAAAAGAAATTAATTGAACATTCATTTAACTCAACACTAGAAGAAATACTGGAAGAAGAAAGGCTCACACAAGTGTTAATGGTTCAAACGGAAGATCACAAAGAAGGCGTCGCTGCCTTTAAGGAAAAAAGAAAACCGGTGTATCGAGGCAAATAGAAAGGGAGTTTTATTATGAAAGCTATTCAATTAAAGGAATATGGCGGACCTGAAGTATTAGAGATTGTTGAGATTGATAGACCAATTCCAACAGGTCGAGAAGTACTTATCGAAATAAAGGCAATTGGCGTTAATTATGCGGATACAGCACGAAGAGAAGGACAATATGTTGTAAAAACACCACTTCCGTTTATTCCAGGAGCTGAAATTGCAGGCGTAATTGCTGCGGTGGGAGAAAAGGTAACCACTGTTAAGCCGGGAATGAGAGTTGTTACCTTAATTGAATCAGGTGGATATGCTGAATTTGCTCTTGCTGATGAGCGCTCGCTAATTCCGCTTCCAGAGCAATTAGACTTTCAAAATGCAGTTGCCTTACCACTCCAAGGATTAAGTGCCTACCATGTGTTAAAAACGATGGGGCGTTTGGAGAAGGGGGAAACGGTTCTAGTCCATGCAGCGGCAGGTGGTGTTGGAACTCTGTCTGTTCAATTGGCAAAGTTGTTTGGTGCGGGGAAAATCATAGCAACAGCAAGTTCTTCTGAAAAGTTAGAACTAGCACGTCAAATGGGGGCAGATGTTCTTGTAAACTATACGGAACCAAACTGGGTAGAGCAGGTACTTGAAGCAACTGGAGGAAAAGGGGTTGATGTTGCTCTCGAAATGGTTGGAGGCGATGTTTTTAATAAAACATTAAAATGTCTAGCCACCTTTGGGCGCCTGGTTGTATTCGGAGCAGCAAGCGGAGAACAGAGCAGAATGTATCCATCTTCACTAATGGCTCGAAATCAGTCGGTTATTGGCTTTTTCCTGCCACAGATTATGAGGAAACCGGAGTTACTCCAAACTAGTTTAGTAGAGTTGCTAAGTTATCTAGGTGAAGGCAGGCTGAAGTTGACCATTGGCGGTGTATTCCCGCTCGAAGAAGCAGCAAATGTTCATCGATTACTACAATCTAGAAAGAGTACAGGAAAGCTGATATTAGAACCTTAAAAGTTGGGAGTTATGGAAATCTTCCAAATGGTTCCGTTATGGGTGCATTTTTATTAATAGCCACAGGATGGACGTATGAATTGTCATACGTCTTTTTCTTTATTTATCAAGGTCAGGTCAGCACCTGAGCTGAGCTGATAGATAGACGGAAGAATTCCGCTTAATTAGTTAATATCATTAAAAAAGTCTTAAATAGACGGAGTGATTCCGCCTATTGACTCTAAAAATTCAAAAATAAGAGGTTTTTTTTTGAATAAGCGGAAAACCTCCGCTTATATAACCCGAAGCGAGCACCATTTTGCATATAACCGGAAATTCTCCGCTTATTTTACTCTTGCCGGTGACTCCTACTAGGCCTCTTTTTTATGGAATATTAAAAAACCATGAACAAAGTGTTAAATAGCGGGGAAGTTTTTGCGATATAGTTGATATGGGGGGAAAATCGTTTAAACTGAAATAAGAAGAGTTTTTTTTCAAGGAGTTGACGGATTTTGAAAATTCTCGTGATTGAAGATAACACAAGTGTGTGTTCAATGATTGAAATGTTTTTTGCAAAGGAAGAAATTGAAGGGACCTTTGTGAATGACGGACTAGAAGGGTACAACACGTTCAAAACAGGAACGTGGGATGCGTTGATTGTCGACTGGATGCTTCCAGGTATGGACGGTGTAAATATTTGCCGGAAAATTAGGGAAGAGAAATATTCCGTTCCGATTATTATGCTGACTGCGAAGGATACCGAGTCAGACCAAGTGCTTGGGCTTGAAATGGGAGCAGACGATTATGTCACAAAGCCATTTAGTCCACTTACCTTAATGGCAAGAATAAAGGCGGTCACCCGTCGATATCAAACACAAGTGACAAACCAAAAAGATGATTTCCTTCAGACAGAATATTTTAAAATAAGTAAAAATACCCGTGAAGTGCTAGTCGATGGAAAGCCAATAACGAACCTCACGCCTAAAGAGTTTGACCTGTTATATTATATGGTTGAACATCCCCGGCAGGTTTTTTCAAGGGAACAATTGTTAGAACGGGTATGGGGATATCAATTTTACGGTGATGAGCGAACAGTAGACGTTCACATTAAGCGACTGCGAAAAAAAGTAGAAACAGCCACGCAGCCATTCTTCCACACTGTATGGGGAGTAGGTTATAAGTTTGATGAGTCGATTCAAACAGATAAGAATTAAATATTTTTCACAACAGTTTATTAGCCATATCAGTATTATCATTGTCGCTTTTCTAGTATTAAGTATTTTGTTTGCTCATTATGTTGGAAATTTGGTATATGACGAAAAAGCTGATGAATTGATCTCATATGGAAAAGCCATTATTTCTGATATTGAAAGAAATCCAATCGCTACGGACCAAATCATCAATCAATATAGTAATACTTTACGGTCTAGAAAGATAAGTTTTAGTATGTTTGATCAAGAGGCCAATCTGTATGCTGTCGGTAGAAGTGGACCTGCCATTGAGTTAAAACCTAATGAGTGGGAAAAAATCACAAATGGTCAAACCATTATTGTCCAAAGTGATTATAAGCGATTTGATCAAGATGGCGTTACTTTTGTTGTTTTACCCTATATTGATAATCGTGACAGGTTTATTGGCGGAATCTTGTTAACCTCACCAATCAGTGGGTCAAGTACGATGATTCGCCAAGTGAATCAGTTTTTAATCTATACAATCTTAATTGCTCTAGGTGTATCTTTTTTACTGAGCTGGCTTCTATCAAAAATCCATGTTAACCGGATTAAGCGTCTCCGTGAAGCGACATCGCTTGTGTCAGCTGGAGATTACCATGTACATGTACCGTCCTCCAATTTCGATGAAATCGGAGAGTTAGCGAATGATTTTAACCATATGGTAAAAAAATTAAACCATTCGATGGAGGAAATTACAGCACTTGAGAATCGAAGACGTCAATTCATGGCAGATGTTTCGCATGAAATGAGAACACCGCTAACCACCATTAGCGGGGTTATTGAAGGATTAAAAAATGACATGATTCCTGAAGAGGATAAGGAACGAGGAATACATTTAGTTAGTCAAGAAGCAAAACGACTGATACGCCTCGTTAATGAAAACCTTGATTACGAAAAAATCAGGTCCAATCAAATAGAGTTATTTAGAGAAGATATTCAACTATTAGAATTATTAGAAATCATTCAAGAACAATTAACTGCACAAGCTGAAGAGAAGAATGTTCAAATCATTGTTGAGGCTGATGAAGAAGTGATGGTCAATGCTGACTATGATCGTCTAGTCCAAATTTTGATTAATATTACTAAGAATAGTATTCAATTTACTTCTGATGGGACGATTTGGCTAAGAGGTAGAAAGGACCATAATGGTACGGTAATTGAAGTTGAAGATACAGGGATTGGGATTGACCCAAATGAAGTTGAAAAAATTTGGCGGCGTTTTTACAAAGCTGAAATTTCAAGGACGAGCAATCCATACGGTGCTTTCGGTCTAGGTCTATCGATTGTAAAACAGCTGGTTCTACTTCATAATGGTGAGATTGATGTGGAAAGCGAAAAAGGAAAAGGGACGAAATTTACGATTACCTTCAAACCTTAAGCAGCAGGGGAACTCCTGTTGCTTTTTCTTATGAGTTTATCCGACTTTTTTCTTAATAATTTCCTAATCCCGTTATAGTTTGTTAACAGTTTTTTCATAATTGTGGGCTAAAGTATAGATAAGGAAATAAATTACACAAATTTACGTGTAAAGGAGAAGAAAAAGCATGAATTACAAAGACGAATTCGAAAGAGAAAATGAGAATAACATCCAAAATACATCAGATGAAGGTTCAGATGTTAATGATAGCGAGCCAGAAGAAAATGAAACTGCAATCCAACGTGAGGGAGAAGTGGAAGGGGTAACAGTATATACAGCAAGCGAATCAACACCAGAAACGAATGAGTTTGAGGAAACAAAAGAAGAAACCCTACAACTTACTAATCGTGTAGAGCTAAAAAATAGTTCGAAGAAAAAGAAGAAAAAGTTAAAAGGTTTTGCCTCTATGGTTGCGGCTGGGATGGTGGGTTCTGTCTTAACGCTCACGGTGCTTCCCTTTACTGACTATATGGAGAACTTTGTTAATACAGAAAGTCAGTCACAGGGTATCACCTTGCAGAACACGAATCCTGAGACAAATACGGTAACAGCACAGCCAACATCAGCAAAATCTTCCTCATCAATTGCTGATACAGTTGAGCAATTATCAAAAACAATTGTCGGGATTGTCAATTACCAGCAGCGTCAAAGCAGAAGTTTTTATGGAGATAGTACATCACAGGATGTTGAAAGCGGGACAGGGTCAGGTGTAATATTTCAAAAAAATAATGATATTGCCTATATTGTAACCAATAACCACGTCGTCGAGGGTGCCACAAAACTTGAGGTATCGTTATATAACGGTGAAAAGGTAAATGCAGAAGTTGTTGGAACCGATGCTTTAACCGATTTGGCTGTTTTAAAAATTGATAGTAAAAATGTTGAAGCCACTGCCCAGTTTGGTAATTCATCCACACTTCGTCCTGGTGATGAGGTTTATGCAATTGGGAACCCACTTGGATTAGAATTCTCAAGAACCGTAACCCAAGGTATCGTTAGTGCGGTTAACAGGAGTATTGATGTTACTACATCAGCTGGAACATGGGAGACCACGGTCATTCAAACAGACGCAGCCATCAATCCGGGAAATAGCGGCGGTGCGTTAATTAATCCTGAAGGTTTAGTCATTGGAATCAATAGCTTGAAAATTGCTGATAGTGGTGTCGAGGGATTAGGATTTGCGATTCCAAGTAACGATTTAATTCCGATTGTGAATCAATTGATAGAAAACGGAAAAGTAGAGAGACCTTATCTTGGAGTGGGACTTGCTGATTTAACGGAAGTGCCGCAAATGTATTGGGAAAACCTTCCTGACAGTGTCAAAGAAGGGGTTATGATTACAGCGGTTGAACCAAACTCTGCTGCAGCTAACGGAGGCTTAGAGGCACAGGATGTGATTGTTTCCATGAATGGTACAAATATAGCTAATTCATCTGAGCTAAGGAAATACTTGTACTCCGATGTGAAAAATGGCGATGAAATAAAATTTGAAGTCTATCGTGACGGTAAGCTTACTAGTGTAAACGTTAAGCTAGCGAAATAATTTAAGGGAGCAATCAATAGAATGACTTTTATTAAGCAAAATAAAAAAATAGTTTTTATTATAGCGGTAGTAATGATCGCAATCGGTATTTTCCTAAGTTCAGCAATATCAAAGGATAAAGCTATTGCAAAAATTAATGGTGATGCCATCAGTAAAGATGAACTGTATGATGTGATGGTTGAACAATATGGAGCCGCTACGGTTGAACAATTAATCGCCGATAAGATTGTCGCTTCTGAAGCAAAAAAAGAAAAAATTACGATTACAAATGAAGAATTGAATGAAGAAGTGGATAAATTAAAGGAATCCTATGGTGGTGAAGAAGTATTTGACCAAATGCTGGTATCGAATAATACAACACTTGATGTCCTTAAAGAAGATTTGAAAAATTATTTAACCTTACGTAAACTAATTGAACCGCAAATAGAGATTACGGATGAAGAATTAAAAACATATTTTGATGAAAATAAAGATTCCCTTGGTCAAGAAGAACAAGTAAAAGCCAGCCATATTCTTGTCGAAGATGAAGCTACTGCAAAAGAAATTAAACAAAAGCTTGCTGATGGAGCAGACTTCGCAGAATTGGCGAAGGAATATTCAACCGATGAAGGTTCAAAGGAAAGTGGTGGAGAACTTGGCTTTTTCCCAAGAGGAACGATGGTAACTGAATTTGAGGATGTTGCCTTTGCATTACCTGTTAATCAAATTAGTGAACCAGTAAAATCTGATTATGGGTACCATATTATTAAGGTTGAAGAGAAAAAGGAAGCAAAAGAAGCAAATTATGATGACAGCAAAGCTGCCATTAAGGAAACATTAATTGATCAAAAAATAGAAACTGAATACTCGGTTTGGCTTGAAGAAAAGAAAAAGGACTATGATATTGAAAATTCCCTTGAAAGTTTAGTTGGATAACTCTACATTACGAGGTGAAAATGGTGAATCAAGTCGGAAAGTATGCAGCGAGCGAAGACGTAGATGGGCTTGAATTGATGAAAATGGTTATGGAGCTTCCTGAAAAGGATAAAATGCTCATGTGGTCTCAAGGGTATATCGACTTGGTTGTTGAAAAATTACCTGACTATGCTCGGGATATCTTAGATGAGCGAACAAGAAAATGGGAAGATACAAAGGCATTCTATCAGGAACAAATAGAAGAAGTTCTCAATGATGAGGAATTTAAAAGGCAAGCAAAGGGTGAACGGAAGCAGTTTGCCCTTTATGTTATGGAGCATTATCGAGAACTCCAATCCTTGGTGTTTGCGGCATACGATGGAAAAATTAACGAAGAAGATATCCGGAAATTTGTCTATCGGAGGCGGTTTGGCGGAAGGAAAAAGTATTTGCACTAAGGATAAATGTGAAAACCTTTTGATTAGTCAGAAAAAATAGGCTTGCAATGTGTGATAGAAATATCTACAATATAAGTATCTTGAGTTGAAACGGAGGTGTAAAGAGATGGTTCGTTCTATTTTTGTACGTGTACAGTGGCTAGAAGCGCTATATTTGTGCCGTGCAATTTTTCATGAGGTAGTTTTCAAAGGGGGTAGTCTGTCCTTTTTTCAAAATTACAAAATGAATATAGAACGATAAACACATCTCTTTACCCATCATAAAAATAGGTGATAAGAGGGTGCCTTTTTAGCACTCTTTTTTCATGCCAATTTTTCAAAATGCGGGTATCTATAGATGCCTGCATTTTTTTGTGAAGAGAGTGTTCAAATAAAGGAGAATGAACATGATCGTATGTAGTGTTAATCATATAGCAAAATCATTTGGCGGAAATATTATTTTTGAAGATTTATCATTTGAAATCCACGAAGGAAATCGGGTTGGCTTAGTTGGTCGAAACGGCAGCGGGAAGACAACATTATTAAAGATGCTTGCCAATCAAGAAACCATCGATGGCGGCGTTATCCATTGGAAAAAGGGACTGAAGATCGGCTACCTTGCACAAATTCCAGATTATAAGGACCTAACCGTAAAAAAAGTATTAAAGACAGCATTTGCGGAATTAGTAGAGACAGAATCAAAACTCCAACAATTAGAGTTTGAGATGGGCCAGGAACTCACACCTATCCATTTGCAAAGACTCATGGATCAATACGGTAAGCTTCAGGATGATTTTATTCTAAACGGCGGATATGAAATGGATGCGCAAATGGACCGTGTTTCACATGGTTTAAATATTGTTGAGCTTTTAGATAAACCTTTTTCACTGTTAAGTGGCGGTGAAAAAACGAAGGTGGGTCTGGCATTAAGTTTATTGAAGAAACCTGAACTTCTATTGCTAGATGAACCAACTAACCATCTAGACTTAATGGCAATTGAGTGGCTTGGTACATTTCTAAAGGAATATTCAGGCACAATCATTCTAATTTCCCATGACCGTTACTTTTTAGATGAGGTTGTGACAAAAGTACTCGAAATGGAGGATGGAGAAATTGAGTTATACCATACAAACTTTAGTGGGTTTGTAAAAGAGAAAGAAGAGCGACTGTTACGGGAGTTCCAGGAATATCAGGAGCAGCAGCGTAAGATAAAAAAAATGAAGGAAGCAATTAAACGACTTCGTGAATGGGCCAATCGTGCCAATCCACCTAGTGCTGCCCTTCATAAACGGGCTACCAATATGCAAAGGGCATTAGATCGAATTGAGAAACTCGACCGTCCAAAACTCGATGTGAAAAAAATGGCGATTGATTTTGAATCCAATGATCGCAGCGGGAAGGATGTTATTAAACTAGAAAATGTCTCAAAAAGCTTTGGAAGCCGGACACTTTTTGGAAACGTAAATATGCTCGTTCAATATAAGGATCGGACTGCGATTGTTGGTGAAAACGGAACAGGAAAATCGACGCTCTTAAAGATGATTCTTCGCGAATGTGAAAGTGACCATGGAAGTGTTAAGGTTGGAAGTAATGTGAAAATCGGCTATTTATCTCAGCATGTCTTCCAAAGCATTGGGGATGAACGGGTAATCGATGTGTTCCGTTCAGAAGTAACTGTTAATGAAGGAGAAGCAAGACATATTTTAGCCCGATTCTTATTTTACGGACCTGCTGTTTTCCGGAAAGTTAATCAATTAAGCGGTGGCGAAAGAATGCGATTGCGTCTTGCGCAACTTATGTATCAAGACATTAATCTTCTCGTACTAGATGAACCAACGAATCACCTAGATATTGATTCATGTGAGGTACTAGAAGAAGCACTAGAGCAATTTAATGGAACGATATTGGCTGTATCTCATGACAGATATTTTCTCAATAAATTATTTAACAAAATCTATTGGCTCCAAGAGGGGTCACTTTACTTCTTTGATGGGAACTATGACTGGGCTAAAGGGAAATTAAGCGCCATAAAAGTGGTTCCACCTACAGAGCCAGAAATGGTACAAAAGAAAGTGTTAAAACCAAAATCATTGGAAGTAGTGACGGTTAAGGTTGTGAATCTAGAAGAAAAGCTTGAGGAGCTTGAGGCGCAGATACACTCACTGAAACAACAAATGGAAAGTGTGAATGATATCGAGGTGCTTCAAAAATACTATGCAGAATTAGAAACGATGGAAATAGAAAGGGAACAACTATATAGTCAGTTAGATGAAGTGGTTTAAGAAAACTGCCAACACTCAATAATACCTCCAGAATATGATATAGGTGAACACACATGGGAGGTGAAAGGATGGCAGTAGTTAAAGCTAGTTCTTCGGATATCGACCTTTTAGCAAGACTGCTTAGGGCGGAAGCCGAAGGAGAAGGCACCCAAGGAATGTTAATGGTAGGGAATGTGGGGATTAATCGCATACGAGCAAATTGCTCGGATTTTAAAGGTATTAGAACGGTTCCACAAATGATTTATCAGCCGCATGCGTTTGAAGCAACTACAAAAGGCTATTTTTATCAACGTGCTAGAACGGCAGAAAGACGATTAGCCCAAAGAGCCATTAATGGAGAAAGAATTTGGCCCTCAAAATTTTCTCTTTGGTATTTTAGGCCACAAGGTGATTGCCCGCAAACGTGGTATGATCAGCCTCTTGTTGGACGATTCAAACTGCATTGTTTTTACCAACCTACAGGTGAAGAATGCGAAAACATTTATAACACTTATTAATTTGAATGGAGCCGTAAATTCACGGCTCCATTTATTTTGCTTTTCGAAAGATAAGGCAATCATTATAATTAGAGTTATTAAATAGTAAGGTTGGTACAGAATGAAGCAATTTTCAATAAAACAACTACTACTTCTCCTTATCGTTACATTATCTGGTGTGATCTGGTCCGTACTTTTTCAACAACCGCTTGTCATCGGGTTTCTGCCAGGATATATTCTTCTAGTTATTCTTTCACTACTGAAAAAGGAGCGTATAAAACATGTATTTCACATAAGTCTTAAAGGAGTTTATAAGACTAGGATTGTTATTCTCATATTATTTCTAGTTAGTTTTTTACTTCCGTCCTGGTATTTATCGGGAACGATAGATCAAATGGTAAAAATCACACTGTATTTAATAAATCCTAACTATTTTTTTGTTTTAACGTTCGTTGCTGCGATGGTCTTTTCAATGCTTCTGGGAACAACAGTTGGAACGCTAAGTTCGATTGGAATTCCTATTTTGGGGACTGCAGCAGTATTAAACCTGCCCACTGAGGTGGTAGCGGGTGCCTTGGTTTCAGGAGCATTCGTGGGGGATCGTACCTCACCATTTTCTAGTGCGCATCAATTATTGGCACATACCGTTGAAATACCCGTAAAAAAACTATGGAATGCAATGTTATTTACGACATTGGTCGCGGTTGGAATGTGTTTTCTTTTTTACGGATCTTTTGATATCCTTTCTGATGTTCCTTTAGTTCATACAGAGGCTTTAAGATGGAGTGATCTTTTGTTGTTGAAGTTTATACCTCCATTCATTTTGCTACTTCTAGTTCTGTTTCGATTTAGTATTATTTATGCTTTCCTTTCAAGTATCCTTTCCGCTGGTATCATTTCTTTAATTAAAGGTGTTGCGCTGGTGGAAATTGTTCGTGCCTATTGGAATGGAATTGAAGGTCTAGGCGGAGGCTTTATTCATATGTACGAATTATTGCTGTTTCTTGCTTTAGCAGGTGCCTATAATGGTTTATTGGAAGAATTGAACGTCATTCAGCCTTATCTAGATAAATGGCTGCAAAGTTCAACAACCTTAACAGATGACACCTTAAAAACTTTCGCAGCTACTCTATTAATCAGTTTTATTGCAGCTAATCAAACTCTTCCCATTATCCTTACAGGGAGGTCCTTTTTACCTCATTGGTCTAGCAAATATGGGAAAGAGGAATTGGCAAGAGTAATGGGAGATACCACGATGTTATTCCCGGGTATGGTCCCGTGGAGCGTACTTGCAATTATGTGCAGTACCATAGTTGGAATTCCTATCTTTGAATATTTGCCGTACGCCATTTTTTTATGGTTGTTACCACTTTTGACAATAATCGTTTCTTTCTTTAAACATGTAAAAAAATCGAGAGGTTTAGTTACTGCATAACGACCAAAGAATTATTGAAACGAATGAACTCCCTTGTACCCACATATAAGTGGTATATAGATATTTGGACAAGGGATGGGAATCATGCTCAAAAAATTAGCGGTAATCGGATTCGGTAGTACGATGTTAGGAATTGGGGTAAACGGATTTATTTTGCCTTTTCATCTTATGAATGGCGGAATGTTTGGAATTAGTATCCTTTTCAACTACCTATGGCATTTTAGTATTGGATTAACGTTTGTATTTTTGAATATTCCGGTTTACCTTCTCGCGTATAAATCGGATTATAACTATTTTTTTTACGGATTGGTCGGGGCTATTTTTTCAGGGAGTATGATTGAAATCTTAGCACCTTTAAAAGATGTATTTCATTTACCGATTATTAGTTCTGTCATTATAGGTGGAATTATCGTGGGAATTGGTGTAGGGACTATGCTGAGAAATCAAATAAGTCCTGGTGGAATGGATCTACTCGCATTACTGCTCGCAAAATGGACAAAGATCAACGTCGGAATCATTGCTTAAGCGATTGATACAGTGATTATTATGACGAGTCTACTACTTCTCCAGGAGCCTAGATTACTATATTCGTTGTTAATTGTTTCGATCGTTGGGTTACTAGTAACGCTACTCACTTCGGTGCGTAATTATGAAAAATGAAGATGGTTTAGTAAAATAGAGTCATTAATGTTATTGAATAGAGGTCAATATGTTAAAACCAGTAAATGATCATATAAAAGAGAATTTGAAGATTTTATTTGTCGGATTTAATCCGAGTATTCGTTCAAGTGAAACGGGACATCATTTTGCCAATCCAAATAACCGATTTTGGAAAATTTTATATGAAGCTGGTTTGACTCCGAGAAAATTGGATGCTGCCGAAGATGCCACGCTCTTAGATTTAGGGATGGGGCTTACAAATATTGTTGCAAGACCGACGAAAGCAGCGGACGAGATTACAAGGGAAGAATACAGCGAGGGAAAGGAAATTCTCCGGAACAAGATTGAAGAGTTAAAACCGAGAGTTGTTTGTTTCGTAGGTAAGGGAGTCTATCAAGAATACAGTGGCTTGAAAAAAGTTCCGTGGGGAAGGCAAGAACAGGCTGTTGTGCCTGGCACCATTGATTTTGTTGCTCCATCTTCCAGCGGCCTCGTTAGAATGAAAGTGGAGGAAATTGTGGAGATTTATAAGGAGCTAGCTAAAATAATAGCTTAAAATTATGCCCTATTGATGGCGATATCTCGGCTGGGGAATCGGGTTAGCACCCGCTCAGATATATAGGCGGAAGATTTCCGCTTATTTTGTAAATTTAAATAAAAATTGAGTAAATAGGCGGAGAAATTCCGCCTATTTACTCGAAAAACATGAAAAATGGGCAATTTTGCATTGAATAGTCGGAAAAACTCCGCTTATTTTCCTCGAAATGAGCTTCATTTTGCAAATAAGCGGAAAAACTCCGCTTATTTAATATGACTGCTTACTCGACGATTTAGGTCGAGACCGCTGCAACACCAAATTCCCGTCGTCTTATGTTTCGAACTTCTTTCGATAATGTGCCAATGCTAGTAACGGAAAAATATAGCGGTAGCTATGGTAGTGTATATAAAATGCACCAGCCATTCCTTGTCCTTTGGGATAGGCGGTGGTCCAATCCTCTCTTGCTAGATTCTCAATTAAATAAGTGATACCTTTGCGAATCGCAGTCGTTGGTTTATCAGAAACACTGATTAAGGTATCCACAGCCCAAGCAGTATGCGTTAGTGTGCTTGCTTTAAGCGGCACATAGGTTTGTTTGCTATCGCTGTAACAAGATTCGCCCCATCCACCATCTTTGTTTTGAATGTGTTGCAGCCACTGGATGGCTTTTTGAATACTTTCATCACTCTCAGGAACACCTACTGCTGATAAACCGGTGACTGCCCCCCAAGTACCGTAAATATAACAAATTCCCCAACGTCCATACCATGAACCATCATATTCTTGATGATCGACCAGCCATTTTACCCCTTTTTTAATACTTTGATGGTCGATTGATAGATTTGTATAGTTACCGAAGAATTCGAGGGTGCGCCCTGTGATATCTGCACACGATGGATCAGTGAGGATAAATTCCGCTTTCTCGATGGGAAGAAACTCGAAAAGTTTGGTATCAGTATTTTTTTCAAAAGCAGCCCATCCGCCGTCATCGTTCTGCATTGATAACAACCAATTAATTCCCCGATTCCAGGCGTTTGCAGAATTCATTCTAGAAATCGACCTTAATGATGCAGTCGTATCATCGACGTCAGGATTGATGGTATTCACATCTGAAAAACCCCAACCTCCTGGTAAACTAGTACGATTATGAATCACCCAATCACCGAATTTATCGTGCTGCTTTTCTAGTAAATAGTGATTAGCTTTGACAACCATAGGATCTTCAGTTGAAATCCCAGCCTCTTGCAGCGCATAACCAATTAATGAAGTATTCCAGACATTTGCTGTTGTGTATTGCATATGTGGAAGTCCGTCAATTGTACATTTCATCACTTTAATTCCATTAATTGCGGCTGTAATTACAGGGTGATTTTTCTTATATCCCAGTGAGAGGAAGGCGAAAATCATTAAAAAAGTGGAACTGTAATAGCTGTAAAACGTTCCGTCTTGCTCAATATGTTCAAGCATATATTTTTCTGCACGCACAATAGCCTGCTTATGAAGCTGTTGCGGCAGTCCAATTAAATTCTTTACTCCTTCTTCGAAAAATGAGAGCAGTGTTCGCATTTCATCTGAACGAATCCAGGAATCAGGCTCCTCCCGATTCCTCAGTAATTCGGAAAGGTCGGGACTCCTATTCGTCCTTAGTGAGAATTTCTTATCAGCGAGAACCATTATAGGAGTCAAATTAGCCCGGCCGTAAACGGAAAAGGAATAGAAATTGATTGGGAAATATAGTGGTAATAGGATGATTTCAATCGGAAGCAGGGGGAGAGATGGCCAATTTAACTGTCCTGTTAATGCCAACATTATTTTTGTAAACATACTAATTTCTTCGATTCCGCCATTGGATAAAATGAACTTTTTCGCCTTTTGAAGACGCTCATCCTTCTTATCAAAGTAACCAGAATATAGTAGTGCGTAGTAGGATTCGACGGTAGCGGTAAGATTTCCATTTTGTTCATCGTAAAAAAGCTTCCAGGCACCACTTTTTTCTTGTTTGCTTAAAATCCTCTGTGCAAGCCCTTTAATTAATTCCTCATCATTTATTTCCAATGTCCGTAATAAAATGATCATATAGGCATCTGTCGATAGACCAGTTTCAAATGGATAATTCCAGGAGCCATCGGGAGATTGATCTCTTCTTAGAACTTCAACCAGCCAGTCAATGCCTTTCCTTGTATTGGTCATGAGTATCACTCAGTCCTCTCCCTATTGAATATTCTCATCTATACATATTCAGGAAGTAGAAAGAGAATTCACGAGGGAGGTAATTGTTATTTTTTTTATAAGAGGCCGTGAAAAAACACCGATTGAAATCATTAAGGATGAATTAAAGGTAAAATTGAAAAACGAGCTATCAGTTGATGCAAATAAATTATCGAAAGAGGAGAAAGGACTTTTAGAACGGATTAAGAGTGAAACGAGGGAACATAACCTTAATAACGTAACAAGAACAATGGCATACTTTGATGTTTACCAGCAACATCCCGAAATTCATTGGGCTTTTTTAGGTCATATGGTTTCAAGAAATGGCGGCTGGAACATGACGGATTTAAAGGGTGACCTTCTCACTCGTTTACTTACAAAGAAGGAAAGGAATGCCTATTTTACCTTTTTAGAACGGGGGAATTGGCTGATTTTTCAAGATGCGTATCCACAATTTTTACTTTACAGCGAAAGCCTAAAAAGAAATAAACCACTATTTTATTTGCTGCCTTACTTAAATATATCCACCTTTATGGAGACGATTTGGAATTACTTTTGGAGGAAGCAGGACATATACATTCTCACAATGGCTCTTGTGATTAATGAACAAAATTACTTGGAAAAAAGAGTGATTCAAAATCCAATCTATCAAAAAGAAGTATTAAACACGTTGGAGTTTAAACTGCAGGACTACCTTTCTTTTAATCATATTTTGTTTCCTTATCGAAAAAAGAGTCTCGCTGGGCAAACCCTCCATCAGTTTCAATCCTTGCATGAGCGAATATTATTAGGTAAAAGATTGTATGCTGTTCTATTTCAAAAAAAAGAGCTGCTAGAACAATTTGTTAAATGGGCTAGAGGACACCACCACACAGGTTCTAGAAAAGATTATTGGCCGCATATTTTTAATAATGTAAACGAAGGGATTCCTGGTTTTCCTTATCAGCTTCGCTTAAACTCCTGCAAGCTAAGATGGGGTGCTAAGAAAATTTATAGTCCCGATTTAACATCTGCGTGGAAAAATGTTCATCATCAAGAGGCGGAAAAGGGAGATTGGTTTCGTGATTGGCAGGTGGCCAACTATCTCTCGGAACTTAGTGAAACACAAATTAATGGGGAGATTGAATATGAATACTGTAAAACGCTTGAAAGGCTTGAACTTGCCGCCTTGGCAAAAAAAGTCATTACCATCTTTGATTAAAGAATATAGCCCTGCTCTTATTTTGGCTGCATTGCTCGGTACTTCATTGGATCTATATTTTGTTGAGAAGAAAATGTACATGTTCCCGATTAGACCCTATCCAGAGGTGTTATCGTTCAATATTGCTTTTACCTTTGCAGGGTTGCCAATCCTCGTTTTGGTGTACCTCATTATGATGAAAAAGGTTACTAAATGGGGAAAGGTTGGAATTATTTTATTTCTTAGCTTATTAATGCCCATTTTTGAGAGGTTTTCAGAACTGTTTGGTCTCTTTGAGCACTCACGTGAGTGGAAGCATATCTATAGCTTCTTTGGCTATTTGGTTTTCTTATCGGTTATTTTTTTATTTTATCGATTGACCAATAAAGAGCATTAAAAAAGCCAAGACCGAAGTCTTGGCTTTTCGTAATGCCGCCAAAGCGACGCTACGTACCCCTTCCGTCCGTACAGTGGTTAAGTGTCCCGCAACAAGCGAATGTTCGGAAGGGGTACTGTTATAATACCACAATATTGAGGTTTTAAACCATGAAACTTTCTTTTCTTCTTTGGAAAGTGTATGATAAAAATGAATTTTTTACATAAAGGAGATGTTGATTTTGGCAAAAAAAGGACACATTCAAATGCAAAACGGTGAAAAAATTGAATTTGAATTATATCCAAACGAAGCACCAGGAACTGTTGCAAACTTTGAAAAGTTAGCAAAAGAAGGATTTTACAACGGGTTAAACTTCCACCGAGTTATTCCTGGATTTGTTAGCCAAGGTGGCTGCCCAACTGGAACTGGAACTGGTGGTCCCGGATACACAATCAAATGTGAAACTCAAGGAAATCCACACACACATGTACCAGGTTCACTTTCTATGGCTCACGCTGGTAAAGATACTGGCGGCAGCCAATTCTTTATCGTTCATGAGTCTCAACCACATCTAAATGGAGTTCACACTGTTTTCGGAAAAGTGACTTCTGGTCTTGAAGCAGCGAAAGCAATGCGCAATGGCGATGTAATGGAGAAAGTGGAAGTATACGACGAATAGGTTATACATGAAGAGCCGAGCAATTGGGCTCTTTTTTCGTACATGTAAAACTCAAGAATGAATCCCCCCTCTCAGGGCAAATTAACGTAAAAACATATACATGGGAGGTTTTTATGAAAAGATTTGCCCTGACACTAATCCCATTTCTATTGCTATTCATGCAAACGCCAGCTTTTGCTGAAGAAAATCATGATAAGCAACTTAAGGCCGCTATTATTATCGATGATTTTGGCGGTGGCACAGGTGGAGTTAGAGATTTTCTTGAAGGAGACATCCCCATCACTGCAGCGGTAATGCCTTTTACTGAACATTCAAAGAAACATGCAGAATGGGCACATAAAAATGGTTTTGAGGTAATCGTCCATTTACCGATGCAGCCCAAAAAAGGGAAGAGATCTTGGCTCGGTCCGAAACCGATTACGGTCGATTTATCACCCAAAGAGGTGAAGAAAAGGGTAGAGGCAGCATTAAAATCGGTTCCATATGCAGTTGGGATGAATAATCATATGGGGTCCCTTGCGGTTGAGGATGAGGAAATCGTAAGAGCAATCGTTGAAGTGGCGAAAGAAAGAAGGTTGTATATTATCGATAGTGGGACAAGCCCTAAATCTAAGTTCCCAAAGGTTGCAGAGGAAATGAATGTGCCACTTTTAAGAAGGGACGTATTCCTTGATGATATATCCTCTTCAAGTCACGTGAGAAAACAAATGAATAGGTTGGCAAAAATTACCGAATTTACTGGTAGAGGAATTGCGATTGGTCATGTTGGTGTAACTGGCAAAGTATGTTCATTGGGGATTTTTCAATCAATGGAAGAATTTAATAGACGAAACATTAAAATAGTGCCAGCCTCACAACTCTTCTCCACTAAATTGACAGAACAATATTTTATACCATAAAAAAAGCAACGAGTACAATCTCGTTGTTTTTTTATGGTAAAATACCTGTCAGACAATCATTATAGAAAATAAATTCTAAAAAGGGAGAACGAATCGGTTATGAAACTAGTTTCTTGGAATGTTAATGGGTTAAGAGCCTGTGTAAATAAGGGGTTTTTAGATTATTTTAGAGAAGTTAATGCAGATATTTTTTGTGTACAGGAGACAAAATTACAGGAAGGGCAAATTAATCTTGAACTAGAGGGGTATCATCAGTACTGGAATTACGCAGTCAAAAAGGGTTATTCAGGTACAGCGGTTTTCACAAAGAAGGAACCAATTTCAGTGAGCTATGGTTTAAGAAATGAGGAATCACAAGATGAAGGAAGAATACTTACCTTAGAATTTGAAGGATTTTTCCTCGTGAATGTTTATACACCGAACTCTCAAAGGGATTTAGCGAGATTAAGCTATCGATTAGAATGGGAGGATCATGTATACTCACATTTGAAAGAATTAGACCAAGTTAAACCTGTAGTATTATGTGGAGATTTAAACGTGGCTCATCAGGAAATTGACTTGAGAAATCCAAAGTCTAATTTAGGGAATTCTGGTTTCACAGTGGAAGAACGTGGAAAGATGACAGCATTGCTCGAGTCTGGATTTGTAGATAGCTACCGTCATTTTTATCCTGAAAAAGAAGGAGCCTACACATGGTGGAGCTACATGGCAAAGGTTCGTGAACGGAATATTGGCTGGCGGATTGATTATTTTATTGTATCTGAAAAACTCCGAGACTTTTTAAAAACTGCAGACATTCATTGTGAAATTATGGGAAGTGATCATTGTCCTGTTGTTTTAGAGTTTGAATTATAAAGCGTTATAAGTTTTTCTTATGTTAATTCATAATAACCTCGTAATTTTAATTATTAACCTTATAGAATAGAGTAGAGTTAAGAGGTGATTCATGATGGATATAAAAAAAGACGTCCAGCAGCAATTTGGAAAAAATGCAGGATCATACGTTTCCAGTCCCATTCATAAGGATGGAAAAGACCTTGAAAAGATGACCGAAATGGCTAAATTAACTGGTCAGGAAGTTCTGCTTGATATTGCAACAGGCGGTGGGCATACGGCCAATGCTTTTGCACCTTTGGTAAAAAAATTAATAGCATTAGATCTAACTGCAGAAATGTTGGCAGCAGCAAAGAAGTTCATTAAAAACAATGGTCATCAAAATGTGGAATATATTCAAGGAGATGCTGAGAAGCTGCCTTTTAATGATATCTCATTTGATATTGTTACTTGCAGGATTGCGCCACACCATTTTCCGAATTTGGATGCATTTATAGAGGAAGTACATCGAGTATTAAAGCCAGGTGGACAATTTTTATTAGATGATAATGTTGTACCTGAGTCTGAGGAATTTGATCAATTTTACAATACCATCGAGAAAATACGTGATTATAGCCATTTCCGGGCCTGGAAAAAATCTGAATGGATCCAAAAGCTGGAGGAAAGTGGTTTGGAAGTATTTGAATGGCACCGATTTGAGAAGACATTTCATTTTGAATCATGGTGTATGAATATGAAGTTACCAGATTCAGAAAAGACTCATTTAATCAAGTTCATACTAGAATCTTCCAAAAAAATAAAAGATAAATTTAGAATCGTCATACAGGATGAAAAAATTATCTCCTTTGTTGGCGAAGCCATTATATTAAGGGCAGTAAAAAGGTAAATAAAAACCCACTGTATAAAAGAGTTAATCTCTTCTATACAGTGGGTTTTTAAAATTCAAATGGGCTATGAAGATCATTTAGTGCTGTACCAAATACATCAAATTCTGGTGATTTTTCACCGGTACTTGAGTTTTCTTCTTTTTCTGCCTGATTTGTGAGGATTTGATCTGAATCTTTTTTCTGGTTATAACTCAAGGTGACTCCATCTCCTTTTTTCTGGGAATGAATTATATTGTATTTTTACCCATAAAAAAGGTTCTAAACCAATTTTTTTTATTCTTTTCGGAAATTCCCCATTACTTCTATTGCTCATGTAATATGAACAAAAGCAGCTGGATCAAGTAAAAACTTCCTAGATAGTTTAAAGGTAATATATCCATTGACCAGAGAATTTTTTTTAACAAAAACCAGGCGGTGCATGATTCTTAAGAAGTTTTTTTTAATTCCAAAAAAAACCTTTAAAATTAGTGTTGATTTCTGTCGGAATTCGTTGTAAGATAATCAATGTCGCCGCTACGAAGTGGTGAAGTTAGAAACTTAGATTTCTAGTAAGTTTTTATTAAACATGCGGGTGTGGCGGAATTGGCAGACGCACCAGACTTAGGATCTGGCGCCGCAAGGCGTGGGGGTTCGACTCCCTTCACCCGCACCAAGTTATTTTCGTTAGAAAATAACCAAAGTATTTTGCCAGACAATATTTGCGGAAGTAGTTCAGTGGTAGAACACCACCTTGCCAAGGTGGGGGTCGCGGGTTCGAATCCCGTCTTCCGCTCCAATGATGCCGGGGTGGCGGAACTGGCAGACGCACAGGACTTAAAATCCTGCGGTAGGTGACTACCGTACCGGTTCGATTCCGGTCCTCGGCACCATTCTTTAATAAAAACTTAGTATGATATGCGCCCGTAGCTCAATTGGATAGAGTGTCTGACTACGGATCAGAAGGTTATGGGTTCGACTCCTTTCGGGCGCGCCATATTTTATCGGGAAGTAGCTCAGCTTGGTAGAGCACTTGGTTTGGGACCAAGGGGTCGCAGGTTCGAATCCTGTCTTCCCGACCATCTTCAAAATGATTAATTTGGGGCCTTAGCTCAGCTGGGAGAGCGCCTGCTTTGCACGCAGGAGGTCAGCGGTTCGATCCCGCTAGGCTCCACCAAGATTTTTTCACCTGGTGAAAATAACTTGCTGTTTTATAAAATATTTGGCGGTGTAGCTCAGCTGGCTAGAGCGTACGGTTCATACCCGTAAGGTCGGGGGTTCGATCCCCTCCGCCGCTACCAAGTTGTTTTCGTTAGAAAATAACCAAAGTTTTTTACGAAGTAGAATAACTTTCAATATGTGTTTTTATTCGGAGGAATACCCAAGTCTGGCTGAAGGGATCGGTCTTGAAAACCGACAGGCGGGTCAAACCGCGCGGGGGTTCGAATCCCTCTTCCTCCTCCATAAATTTAATAATTCATTTCTCCAATGTGGAGGGGTAGCGAAGTGGCTAAACGCGGCGGACTGTAAATCCGCTCCCTCCGGGTTCGGCGGTTCGAATCCGTCCCCCTCCACCAATTTATTTTTGCGATAGCGAAAAGAACCAAAAATAACTTTCCATCATAGGGGTATAGTTTAAAGGTAGAACGAAGGTCTCCAAAACCTTTGGTGTGGGTTCAATTCCTACTACCCCTGCCAACGATTTGCCGGTGTGGCGGAATTGGCAGACGCGCACGACTCAAAATCGTGTTCCGTGAGGAGTGTCGGTTCGACCCCGACCACCGGTATCTTTAATAGGTTTAAAGCTGTAAGGTCAATGCTTTGAAGCAATTCTAGCATTGGCCTTTTTTCGTTCCATAGCTTCAAATTAAACTTTTATAATCAAGCAAGAAAAAGTTACATAGTAACGACAATCTTTTGATTGCAATATCTTTTCTTTATTTCATTCTGTATGGTCAATTAGACAGCATTGAATCAGTTTCAATTCGATTCTATTTAGGGTATGATTAAACATATATTTAAAAATGTATAGAAAATATGCCTAGGGGGTTGTAAATGTTAGGAATCTTACTCGCTGGTGTTGCCCCTGGTTTAGCTTTATTGAGTTATTTTTATTTAAAAGATAAGTATGAACCAGAACCGGTATCGATGGTAGTAAATACGTTTTTTTCTGGTGCATTGATCATCATTCCAATTGCATTTATTGAATATGTTCTAAAGATAGAAAATATTGTTCAATTTAATTCTATTTATGCTATTTTTTCTTCAGGTTTAATAGAGGAATTTTTTAAATGGACGGTTTTATTTTTCATTGCTTACAAGAGTGCAGAATTTGATGAACCGTTTGATGGGATTGTCTATGGTACCTCCATCTCTTTAGGGTTTGCAACCGCCGAAAATATACTTTATTTAATGAATAATGGGATGGAATATGCACTAACACGCGCATTACTGCCTGTATCAGGCCATGCTTTATTTGGCGTTATTATGGGTTATTATATTAGCAAAGCGAAGTTTACAAAAGGACAGAAATGGCCATTTTTCCTATTATCTATATTGCTTCCAGTCGTTTTACATGGGATCTTTAATTTCTTATTGTTACACCAAGGATCATGGTTTGCTATGTCTCCTTATATGGTATTCCTATGGTGGTTCAGTTTGAGAAAAGTGCAATTAGCGGAAGTATCAAGTTATCAGCATTTCAAAAAGAACGCTATGATTCCAACAGGATTAAGTCTAAAGTCGGGAAAGAAATTATTCCTTCCGATAAGTAGATAGATAATGTGTGTTTGGGTCGCTTCGTAAGTTAGAGAAAAGTCATAAACGTGTATAGGCTTTCGTCTATACACGTTTATTATTGTAGAAAAAATATATGGTAAAATACTTGATGAGAGACTTTAAGATGGAAGGTAGAGTAATATGAAAAAATTTCCCATAACCATTCCGATTATAATTATTGTAATAGTGTTGGCGATGTGGATGCTTGAAAAGGACTACTCCGAAATTAACATGATGACTCGATTAATGATTTCTTTAGGTGCAGGCATTTTTTCAGGGCTCATTTCGTTCTTTTTATTTAGGTTTGACAAGAATCATACTAATTAGAATATCCCCGCTAGAAATTAAACATTGTAAAAGTGTTAGGTAGCTCCTATTTTTAGGGTGCCTGGCACTTTTAATTATTTCAGATATTGTATAAATATAATTATTTATGTATATTTATAATAAAAGGAGTGAGTGGGTATGGAGATAAGATTTGCAAAAGTATCGGATGCTCCACTAATTCACGACTTGATGATGAACGCATTTATGATATATAAAGATGAAGCGCCACCATCAAGTGCATTAGAGGAGACCGTTCAATTTGTATCAACTGCTTTAAAAGAAGGTGAGGAGTGCTTAATTGGTTTTGTTGATCATCTACCAGTTGGCATGGTTCGTTTTCAATTTATAGAAGAGGGTATTTATTTTTATAGACTGTCAGTCATCCCAGAAAAACAGGGTCAGGGTATAGCTAAAAACCTATTAAAATCATTAGAAGAATATGCATTTAATGTAGGTGTTCATACTTTACTTTGTAAAGTTCGTATGACTGTGCCTAAGAATATTTATTTATATAGTTCAATCGGATATAAAATATATAATGAGGAAGTTGTACATAAGCCAAATGGTATAAAAATAAAAGTTGCTTTAATGCAGAAAAATTTATCGTTGCTCACCTAACGAGGTTCTAGAACCCTCCAAAGGATTGAACCGGCAGTTCCTTTGGTGTAGATAAATGGCAAAATGGGATTAGGAGAAGGGGAGAATATGATGGAAATTGAATTTAGTGAAGAAAATCCTAACCAGGATGAATTTATAAGTTTGCATCAAACAACTGGATGGAATGCTAAAGGATTATATACATATGACTAACTATATACTGCTATCTGTAACAGTTGGTATTCGGTTTCTATATATCATAATAAAAGATTAATAGGATATGGGCGAATTATATCAGATGGGATATATCAAACTTTAATTTGTGATGTAATGGTTCATCCTAAGTATCAAAAACAAGGTATTGGAAAAAAAGTAATGAAAACTTTACTAAAAAAATGCGGTAAAGAAGGAATCAAGTGGGTTCAATTATTTTGTGCAAATGGAAAACAAGATTTTTATAAGAAACTAGGTTTCAAAAGCCGAGATTCTGAAGCTCCAGGCATGTCCTTGTTTTTATAAGTATTCACTATTCATAATATTGTTAGCCATACAATTATTGTATTGTATGGTTTTTTATGCGTGTTATGATGATTCAAATCTAGTTGGAGTTGATTCAAAACGATATATTGGGTATTCATAAGTTTGGCATTTACTCACTGATGATGAATCAGAAGGAGTTTGTTTTTATTTTGCCTGCTAGCCAGCAAGAGGCAATCCAATTCTATAAGAATACATTTAAGCGAAAATCCATTGAACTGTCACGAATATACGGTAGATTATCAGATTGATAGAGGCGATGGGGGAATTTCGCTTAGGGAATTAAGGAAGGAATTCAATAGCATTCCAGCTATTGCCGGATTTTATGAGAGAAGTTACTGACCTATTGTTTTTCATAAGTTATGCTACTATGATTATATGAATTTTCTTTCAATGGGGGAATGAATAATTTCGGGGAAATTAAGACTTTTTTTCAAGGAATAATGGATAGAAAAGAGTTCATTTTCCTTGTATTGGAGGACGATGATCAGCCAATAGGCTATACGTGGATTGAGTTAAGAATTTATCCCGATAATGCCTTTAAAAAAGCATATAAATCGGTATATGTGCATCAAATAAGTATCGCAGAAAACCATAGAAAACAAGGGTTCGGTTCTAAGTTGATGGACGAAATTACAGATATTGCAAAAGCAAACGGCATTAGTAAGAGTAAGATTGAATTAGATTATTGGTTCGATAATGAAATAGCGAAGAATTTTTATTTGAAGAATGATTTTGTGAAATATCGAGAATTTGTATACAAGGACATATCATGCTAATGAGATGTGAGGTCTAATGGCATATTTGTTGAGGTGAAAGGTCGAGAGGTGTTAACGATTAAGAAGGAGTTTTCTTTCTTTAAAGCACGCTATACGATTGATGGTGCAGGCATTGAAGTACATGGTAATTGGTGGGATATGGATTTTCAGTTATTACAGCATGGTGAAGTCGTCGGTAACGCTAGCAAAGAGTGGTTTACTTGGGGCGACAGCTATAAGGTTCAAATTTTGAACGAAGAGATGGTGGCTGTCGTGATTGCGCTCGTGGTGGCAATTGATTGTGTGAAGGCTGACCAAGCTGCTGCTTCCTCAGGAGCAGTGACTTAGTTAGGAAGGTGAATCATATCATTAGTCACTTAAAAACACCCACAAATGATTTGAGACAATCAACCTTTTGTGGGTGTTTTCTTGTTTAACTGAAGTTTAAAGGCTTACACCGTGTCCTCTATCCAATTTTCTTGAAGATTTTTTAAAGGTTTTAATGGTGTTACTAGAAGTAAGAATGAGTTCAATCATTAGAAGAAAAGATCACTACCCACACACCCACGTTTAGGATTGTGTTAATAAAATAGGACCCAATAAATAATCGGGTATGGATAAGCGATGTAAATGTATAAAACATGGCAAATGTAAAAACTCTACTCCACTGTGTCACATCATAAATGAAGATACCTTCTCTGTATCAAAATTGTTTAATTCGTCTAAAAAGTCTCAAGAGTTCGATTGCCTCAACCACAATGAAAATAATAAGAGCAGCTCTCCATATCCATCTTATGATATCAATGCTAATGATACCAGTGATGAAACAGGCAACTCCAGAAATGGATAAAGCCCCATGCAAAATACAATTCGTATTGTTCCAATCTCTTTCAATTGACCAAGTATTTTTTATGTATCTAAATAATATAAAGAAAACACAAACCAGATAAAAACCAAATCCAAGAAATAGTAAAGATAGGTTGATGATATCCGGAAATTCTTCGGAAATTGTGTTAAGTAAAAGGACAATAGATTGTGTGCTTACCGTTGTTAACAGAAGAATGCCATGGACATTCTGAAAGGACTTTGTCCGTGTAATCTCTATAAACGTTTTTATACTTATCCCAATATAAATCAGCCACAGGACAATATTGATAAAAGCAATAATGATAGAAATAAAGCCCCAGTTGGGAAATTGTTTATAAAATAGGATGCCCAAATAGATGTGCCAGCAACCCATGTTCCTATCCCAAAGCGGTTGATCACATTGGAATAATGGATGTTTTTAAATTTGCCATCCAAACTGGCTATGAAAAAAGAGAAAATAAAGGTAACCCATAGGGCAAGGTTAATCATGCAGAGAATCTTTCCGAAGACATTTTGGAAAAACTGAACACCAAAGTAGTTTAATAGAACTCCTTGCGTAACAATTCCAATGGCCATAACAATCGCCATCGTTGATGTTCTAATATATATTTTTTTAAAAGTAAAAAATGAAATCATACAAACAATGAGGAAAATTAAGATCCATAAATAAACCATTTTATCACCAATATGTTATTAATATTTAATTAGTATATCATCAATAAACTAAGAGGTCTGTACAAATGATTAATGTAGTAATAGAGAAGTAAATATTATCTCAGCTTCCCAAATAAACGTCCAATAGTCTACAAACTATTGGACGTTTACTATTTTCTTATAAAAAGGTATTTGTTGTTGTCTTTCGTACAGGTATGAGAAATTATAGGCGGAGAATTTCTGGCTATTTTATCTAGGTGCTTTATAGGCATGAAATAACAGGGCAGGTTAATATAAAAAGGATTATTGATTGAAAGTGAAGAATAGTAAATAAATCCATCTAATATTTTTAGAGGGTATATTAAAAATATTATACTTCGGGTATAGGAGAAAGTCTAAATAGTAGCTTGTAACGACTAGGAGTTGAGATTATGAAATTACTACTTACATCTGCAGGCATCAATAACAAAAGCATACATGACACGCTGATTGACATGCTGGGCAAGCCAATCGCCGACTGCAACGCCCTGTGCATCCCCACCGCGATGTACGGACACCCCTGGGTTGGCCCCGGCGTCAAAGCATGGGAGTTCATCAGCGGGAAAGAAGAGAATCCCATGGTCAACCTGGGCTGGAAGTCCGTCGGCGTGTTGGAGCTAACGGCGCTGCCAAGTATCGACGAAGAACGCTGGGTGCCGCTGGTCCGGGAGACGGACGTCCTGCTGGTGTCGGGTGGCGACGCCCTCTACCTGTGCCATTGGATGCGGCAATCCGGGCTGGCAGACCTCTTGCCGTCGCTGCCCGCAGTCTATGTGGGAATGAGTGCAGGGAGCATGGTGATGGCACCAAACATCGGGGACTTCTTCGTTGGCTGGACTCCACCCAATAGTGGTGATGAAACGCTTGGACTTGTCGATTTTGCAATGTTCCCGCATTTGGAACACGAGATGCTGCCGCATAACACGATGGCTAATGCAGAGAAATGGGCCGCCGGGATGCAAGGGCCGGCGTATGCAATGGATGATCAAACCGCCATCAAAGTGATTGACGGAGAGGTCGAAGTTATCTCCGAAGGACATTGGAAACTGTTTTCGCACTGATATTACTCCACCGCTAAATATACATTATTTTTACAGAGCAGAAATAGGTAACCATGTTTGATAGAAGGAGGGGAAAAAAGGGTGAGAAAAGTGGAAGTGTGCTCGTACAATGAAATGTGGAGTTTCATGTTTGCGGAAGAAGCAGAAAAACTAAAAGCCATTTTAGGACAAGAAATGGCAGGCATTCACCACATTGGAAGTACTTCTGTACCTGGATTAACAGCCAAACCGATTATAGACATTATGCCTGTCGTAAAGGATATTCATAGGGTGGATCCATTCAATGAAGTGATGAAGAAAATCGGATACGAACCGAAAGGGGAGAATGGAATACCCGGAAGAAGGTACTTTCAAAAAGGTGGAGACAATCGGACGCATCACGTACATATTTATCAAGTTGGAAGTGATGAAATAGAACGCCATTTGGCCTTTCGGGATTATTTACGAGAACATCCAGATGTAGTGAAGAGTTATGGGGATTTAAAAATGAAATTGGCAGGACAATTTCCATATGATATTGAATCCTATATTAATGGTAAGGATCAACCGGTTAGGGAAATAGAGGCAGAAGCACTGAAATGGAAAATGGATATTCATACATAATGAAATGGGAGAACCATCCAGAGAAATTCAAAAATTTAATTAGAGGGAAAAACATGATGAACATTAAAAATATCTATTGTATTGGAAGAAATTATGCTTTACATGCAAAGGAATTAAATAATGCGGTACCAACTTCGCCATTTTTATTTTCTAAGCCAACACACGCTGTTGCTTTTGCAAATGGACAAGAGGTAATACTACCGGTAGATAGAGGGCCGGTGCATTATGAAACGGAGCTGGTTCTTCATATTGGTCAAGAGTATCAAAAAGGGATTTCTGTTGACGAAATTGTTGATCAAATGGCACTAGGGATTGATTTTACATTAAGAGATGTACAAAGTCAGTTAAAAGAACAGCGTTATCCATGGTTATTAGCAAAGGGTTTTCCAAATTCAGCTCTACTCACGAAATTTATTGAATTTCCCGGAGAAGATGCATGTAAAAACACAAATTTCAGTTTGCTAAAGAATGGGCAGCAAGTTCAAATCGGCAATATCACCAATTTACTTTTTGATTTACAAACGATCATTGACTTCACAGCTAAGCATTTTGGATTAGGGAAAGGGGACATCATATTCACAGGTACCCCGGAAGGCGTTGGTCCGATTTCCGATGGTGATACCCTTTCATTAATATGGGGCGAAGAAACACTTGGGCAAAGTATTGTAAGATTAGTGTGAATCTAGTTCAACTATTCGATTCATTCGTTATACTTAAAAAACCACTCGTAAATGATGTTAGTTAAACATTTTCGAGTGGTTTTATTTTAGATTCTCGATAATTGTAAGGTAGAAATTTACGTGGGAAAACTTAAAGGATATGAATGGAAAATGTTGTATAATTAATAAATACTTAGATCATAGGGGTTGGTTATTTGCCGAAAAGACCAAATGTTTACCGTATCATCTTTATTGCTTTGTACTGTTATTAATAGGCTGTACAAATAAAGCCCCAAATGAGTATGACTTAAAACAGCTTACTAGAATAGATGTTGAAGTTGTAAAGGCAGATGAAAGCTATAAAGAGGCATTCATGATAACGGATAAAGAAACAATTGATGTGGTAAGAAATTCAATTAAACAGGTTAAGTGGGAACCAAACGCAAAATCCAAAATGGCAAGAAAAGAAGATGTAAAGGCGACCCTATTTTTCAAGTACGATAAGAATATGCCTGAAAGATTATTTGAATATCAGATTTGGTTTAATCAAAGTAATGATCGTGCAACCATTATTAGTAACAATGAAAGAGAAGGATATGGAAGCTTAGATAAAGAAAATGCACAGACATTAGAAAATATCTTACTCAATACATTCAGAACGAATGGAGTCCAATAATATGGAAAGTGAAAAAAGGTCTTCTAATAACGAGAATGCGAAATTAAACGCTAAACAAAGGCTATTAAAGCTTCAAGATATACTTAAAAGATACACGGACGAAGAGAATGAGTTATCTCTAAATCAAATTGTAGATATGTTTAGCCAAGAAACCAACAGGGTTGTTGGTAAAAAAGCTATCCTTGATGACCTGAAAGAATTAGAAAAATCATTATTGTTTGATGTAACCGTTAATCATGAAAAAGAGGGTGTAGAAAAGTTTTATAGTCACCAACAGCGGTTATTTGAGGTCCATGAGTTACGCTTGTTAATCGATGCGGTATCATCTGCAAAATTTATCTCAACTGCTGAGACAGAACAACTAATCAATAAGATAAAAAAATTAACGAGTGAGAAGCAAGCTACATTACTGAAAAATACGATCTTGTTTTCGGAAAATGTGAAAAATGAGAACCAACAGAATAAATACTCCATTCATGAACTACATACAGCCATATCCAACTTTCGTATGATTACCTTTCAATATGGAAAATATAACTTAAGTAAAAAATTCGAGTTTAATAGAAACGGAGAGTTTTACTTTGTTAAGCCCTATGCCCTTGTCTGGAGTAATGATTTTTATTACTTAATCGGTGAATTTTCCCCAACAGGAGAAATTCGTCATTACCGTGTTGATAGGATGAGGAATGTGTCTTCAACCAGTGAATTCTTTGTTCCTAATCCAGATTTTAACGTCACTAAATATACGGAGAAGCTTTATTTTATGTATTCCGGTGAAGAATCATTAATTGAAATTGAGTTTGATAATCACCTAATTAACGTAGTGATTGATCGTTTTGGACGCGGTATACATATTCGCCCCGTTAATGAAAACTCATTCCGGGTATCCACACAAGCGATTATCAGTGATGGTTTAGTCAGATGGCTTTTGACATGGGGGAGCGATGCAAGAGTTATTACTCCATCACCTCTCATCGAGAGAATGAGGACAGAAGCAGAAAAATTATATCAAGCCTACCAAAAACACTTGCATGCATAGCAAGTGTTTTTTATTACGTCTACCCATACCGAAAAAGGGAAGGGTTAGTTGGGAGAAATAGTATATTATAAGATTATTACTGGTCGGGGGTGGAAATTATGGAATTAATTACAAAGAAGGAATTATTAAAAGAATTTGAAGTAGAAGCAAGTTTTTATAATGTGAGAATCAATGACCTTCTATTTGAATGCAGGAGTCAGGCAAGAATCAAGCGAAAAGGTACATTGAAAGAGGAGTACGATGCCGTTTTGGTTCTTTGTAATCCGGGTTCTTGTAAGTCAAGCTTAAGTCCTCAAGAGTTAGACCCTCGAATAGAGAGAATTCCTTTTGTTCTTGCGCAATCTGACCAGACACAAGAGCAAATCATGAGACTGATGGAATTGCGGCAATGGGATCAAGTAAATATGATTAATCTTTCAGATATATGTTCGGGAAATATAGATGATTTTCAAAGTAAATTAGCAATTGCAAAGAAAGCTCTATTTACCTGCCACTCTATATTTTCTAAAGAACGAAGAGATGAGTTATTGTCTGTAATTCAATTAAATAAAGGTCCCGTGATTGCTGGCTGGGGAGTGAGGAAATTTATGAAAATGGAGATTACACAAATCCTATTAAGCGATTCATTTAAAGAGATAAAAGGATGGAATCATTCTACCTACCCTTATTACTATCACCCTAATTTACGACTTTCTGAAAAAAACAAAGAATGGCTCATTACAATGAATGAAATTTTGAAGGAAGCTTAACCCACCCAACCCTAATATGGGTAGGGTGAAAAATTATTTGTATGTAAAATGACTGATAGAGTAAAGAAAAACTAATAAGGAGCGAAGAGCATGAGCCAAAATCTTACTTTTTCCTATTCCTTCAGATCCTAGTTTAGAAGGGTTGGCGGATGTTGTTTTTGAAACAGCCGGTGCAAGTAAAGCCACTGCTTCGACGTTCCATTATTGCGCTCCAGGTGGATGTCTTGTTCAGGTAGGATGGCCAGGTGGAAATATTGTTGAAATGAATATAGCAACATTTTTGGATAGGGAATTAGATTATGTTGCTGTCAACAGATATGCAAACTCGTTTCCAACAGCCATTAAGTGGATTTCCGACGGAAGGATAAATGTAAAAGATCTGATTACAGGCAGATTCTCACTGGATGAAATTTCTGAGGCCTTTGAATACTCAAGTAATAACCCAGATAAGGTTATAAAAACGATTGTCATTAATGATTAACTAAACAAATCTTTTCAAGTACTAAGGGATGGACTTTGTAATCCCTATCAAACTCCCTTATTGTATACCTTTCTGCTGAATAGTGACAAATTACGAGTGGTCACAGGCAATTTTTTAATATAAAAAACAAAAAAACACCATAAATGTTATTATATAACTATTTGTGAGTGTTTTTTTATGCGTTGAAGAAAAGTAATATACACTTAATGTTATTTTTAAAAGTTATCTGGAAATATTAAAATGTTTACTAATATAGTATTTTAATGATAATATTTATTTTGCTGAATCTTATTTTTAAGAGCGGGGGACCCACTGTATGTTTGCGGATATTTCTGCTATTGGTGAATTCCTAAAAAGAAGGGGCTCAATGTTTCCCATAGTCCTAACCTGAAAGCTAACCTCGTAAGCAATTGAGAGGAAACAGTCTGATAGAATAGTAATTCGGCACTAGCCGTTTATTTGTGTAATATATCGAATCAATTGTTTCCCTTACCTAGGAAATTCGTCTAGATAAAAAAAACAACCAGAAGGTGGGGTATGCTATGAAAAAGATAAAAGTAAGTTTAGCGGTACAAATTTTTATCGGTCTAGTATTAGGAATTATTGTCGGTGGGATATTCTATGGAAGTGAAAGTGCACAGAGCGTCTTGCAGCCATTTGGTGATCTTTTTATCCGATTAATTAAAATGATTGTAGTACCAATTGTCCTTTCTACTATTATCGTTGCAATCGCTGGTGTTGGTGATTTGAAATCTGTTGGTAAATTAGGTGCTAAATCACTTACTTATTTTATCGGCATGACATTGTTAGCAATAGCTGTCGGACTTATATCAGCCAATATCTTTCAACCTGGTGTAGGACTAAATATGGATAAGCTAGAGCGAAGTGATATTTCAGGATATGTACACACAACAGAGGAACAGGAAGGAAATTCTATTATCGAAACACTTCTTCATATTGTTCCTACAAATCCGGTTCAAGCCATGGTAGAAGGCGATATGCTAGCGGTTATTTTCTTTGCCGTTGTATTGGGTCTTGGTATTGCAGCCATTGGGGAAAAAGGAAAGCCGGTTTTGCGCGTATTTGAAGGTGTGGCAAGTGCCATGTTTTATGTGACAAACTTATTTATGAAATATGCTCCAATCGGGGTCTTTGCTTTAATCGGTGTAACGATTTCTAAATATGGTTTTGCATCACTTCTGCCATTAGGAAAGTTAGCCCTTACGGTTTATGGAACCATGATCTTCTTTGTCGTTGTGGTTTTAGGCTTGATGGCTAAAATCGTTGGATTCAGTATCTTTAAATTAGTAAGCATGCTCAAAGAAGAGTTAATCTTGGCTTTTTCAACAGCAAGTTCCGAAACCGTTCTTCCGAAAATAATGGACAAAATGGAACAAGCAGGAAGTCCAAAACACATTGCGTCATTTGTTATTCCAACAGGTTACTCTTTTAATTTGGATGGTTCTGTTTTATATCAAGCAATTGCATCTTTATTTATTGCCCAAATGTATGGTATTGAACTGAGCATTGTACAACAAATTACACTAATGTTAGTTTTGATGGTAACATCTAAAGGGATGGCAGGAGTTCCTGGGGTATCTTTTGTGGTTTTATTAGCTACATTTAGTACAATGGGGTTACCTGCTGAAGGTTTAGCATTTATAGCTGGTATTGACCGGATTTTAGATATGGGACGTACAGTGGTCAACGTGATAGGAAATTCATTGGCAGCGATTGTTGTCGCTAAATGGGAAGGTCAATTTAACCCTCCAGTTGTGGCCAAGAATATGAAAACCCAAAAAGCTTCATAATACAAAAAACACTCACAAATGTTGATAAACAACGCTTGTGAGTGTTTTTTTGTTTAGACGTATTTGATCATAAGATTGGCAGTTCTACTTTGCCAACGTGCTTAATTTCTCTTGCTGGCTTAGGATTCTCTTATACGCTAGATTTGCAGAGGAAAGAACAACCAGCCCCAAAATACTCACACTGAAAAAGAACCCCACCCCAGATAAATAGCTAACAGCAAAGTAAACGGCAGCAAATCCAAATATCATAAATAGACTCGTAATCGGGTTGGAAATCGTAATCAGAACTGCATTTTTTAAATGTGTTCTTAGTGGTTGATCAAATTCAACATAGGAAGCCATGATATAGCAAATGATTAGAAAATAAATACAGCTCATAATGATGCTTGAATAAAAAAGAACAGAGGAAAAGCTATTCGTTGTTGATTGTAAAAAGGAGATATTCATATACAAAATCAAACCGATTACGACGATTAGCAAACCTAATTTATTGCTCTTAAAGAACTCGTTTTTATAATAGGACCAAAAGGTTTGGAACACAGGGGGATGGTTTCCTCGGATAAACTGTCTTAATGTCGCTAACATCGCAATCGTTGCTGGAAAGAAGCCAAAAACGACGAATCCACTTAACGTAAAAAGAATCCATAATAGATTAATATAAGCCAGTCTTGCTATCCAATCACAAATGGTATATACAACGTTTGAAAATGAACCTAATTGCATGGTGACCCCTCCTTATCCATAAATATATCATGCATAAATGGTGTAAGTTTCTTTTTTTATCATGAAGTAAAAATTTTATCTAAAAGGTAAAAATAAGGCTTTTAAATTAAATATGAATTGAAATACATTGCTTAAGTAGTAAAAATTTTCTCAATAACGTAAAAATAACGCATTGTTGAAAGCGTTTTCAAAAACTATACTTAACTTAAATCTTGATGAAGGATGAACTTAAGTAAACAGAAGGGGTGAAACGCGTGAACAGCGGAGTAAAGGTCGAATCCGACATGGTGCAAACCACAAAAAGCGAAGTACGCAAAAAGGCGAATAAAAGGCCTTCTTTTAGCGGCTGGAAAGAGGATTTAGCAGGTTATGCATTTATAGGACCCATGTTTATTGGAACTTCTATATTAGTATTATTTCCGATTCTATCATCATTTGTCTTAAGTTTTACCGATTGGAATTTTGTTTCTGGCTATCAAAATGCTAAATTCATAGGTTTTAAAAATTTCTCAAAATTACTTACCAATACATTATTCCTTAAAGGGTTAGTTAATAATGTTCTCTTAATTTTAGCGGTACCGATTACTTTACTTTTATCTCTTGCATTAGCTGTTATCATTAACAAATATGTTTATTTGAAAGATTTGTTTAAAGTCATCTATTTTATGCCATTCATATCTAGTATTGTGGCCGTTGCGGTTGTCTTTCAAGTGCTATTTCATCCAACCAAAGGCCCTATAAACCAACTATTATTGACGCTTGGGGTTGAAAATCCCCCTGGTTGGATTGCAGACGTTACCTTTGCATTACCATCTGTTATGTTAATTATGGTTTGGACTGGAATTGGCTTTAATTTAATCATTTACTTGGCGGGCTTGCAGAACATACCAAAAGAATTATATGAAGCAGCACAAATCGATGGTGCTACTGCTTGGTCACAATTTACGAAGATTACGATTCCATTAGTGTCCCCAACCACATTCTTATTGTTTGTTACTGGTGTGATTTCAAGCTTTAAAGTGTTTGATTTAATCATTGTTTTAACAAACGGCGGTCCAGCAAATTCGACGATAACACCGGTTGTATATTTGTATCAACAAGCATTTGTTGAATTAAAAACTGGCTATGCTTCCGCCATTTCACTGGTTATGTTTGTTATCATTTTGATCATTACCTATATTCAATTTATTGGACAGAAAAAATGGGTGAATTATTAATAGAAAGGAGCAGTTCTGATGGTAGCGAGATTAGATATAAGAAAATTGATTGTGACTGTTATTATGGTTTTAATCGGAATTGCTTTTCTAATGCCATTTTTGTGGATGATATCTGCTTCTTTTAAAGTAGAAGAGGACGTATTAACGTTTCCGATTCAATGGATTCCAGAAAACTGGAATGTGGTTGAAAATTATAAAGAGGTTTGGACAGGTTCTATGCCATTCCTTCTCTTATATTGGAATTCTATCAAGGTAACGGTTTTAACAACATTGGTTTCTTGTACGATATCATGTTTAGCTGCATATGGATTTGCCAAAATAAATTTTAAAGGTAGAGATTTCATCTTTTTAATCGTCTTGGCCACTTTCATGATTCCTCCTCAAACATTGTTAGTGACACAATTTCTACTATATAGATGGCTAGGACTATATGATACTCACACCGGTCTTATTCTATTAAATAGTTTCAGTGTATTTGGAACCTTTATGCTGCGCCAATTCTATCTCGGAATTAGTAATGAAATCATCGAATCCGCGAGGATGGATGGAGCAGGTCATTTTAGGATTTTCACTTCCATTGCTTTACCATTAGTTCGACCCGCAATTGCAACTTACGCAGTATTACGTTTTATTTGGACATGGAATGATTTCCAAAATCCATTGATCTTTTTAAGATCAAAAGAATTATATACGATTCAACTTGGTGTACAGAGCTTTTCAGATCAACATGGCAGCGTTTACTCATTGATGATGGCAGCATCTGTTTCCGCCATTTTACCTTTACTAATTATCTTCATTATTGGCCAGAAAAACGTGATTGAAGGTATCCAACTTGGTGGAGTAAAAGGGTAAAAATGGTATGAACTCTCTAGGGAGTTGATATATAAAAAAAAACAAGGGGGAGAGTATGGTATGAAGAAATGGGGTTATTTGTTATTAGTTGGACTTATTTCCATGTTTTTGTTAGCTGCATGTTCCGGAAACGATAAAACTTCGTCAGATGATTCGGATTCAAAGGATGAAGAAATTACATTAAAATTTGTCCACTGGGTGAATGAGGATGTTGGGAAATGGGAAAGTGTCATTGCAAAATATGAAGCAGCGAATCCAGGAATAAGAGTGGAGTCCATCCCACTTGTAGAAAACATGAACTCTCTGGATTATTTCAAACAGTTAGATTTAATGGCCTCAGCCGGTGATGAAATGGATTTAATTTTGTTCAACAGTCCTCAAGAATTAGCAAAACGAATTGATGCAGGACTAGTTGAACCAATTACCGAATTTGCTAAAAAAGATGGCATAGATATTAATGAAGTATACAATAATAGCTACCCAGCTGTTGATGGTGAGTACTATGGCTTGCCGATGAAAAATGTTACGATGCTTGTTATGCTGAATAAAGCACACCTTGATGAGGCTAGCTTAGAGGTTCCAACTGAGTGGACCTGGGATGACTATACAGAATACGCTAAAAAGCTAACGACAGACAAGCATTATGGTTCTTATTTACACTCATGGCATTTCTTCCATTCTGCTTTAAAATTAATGACTAAAGCAGAAGATAATTTAATTTTACACGAGGATGGAACGTCTAATGCAGATGATCCGATGTTACGCGCATCATTAGAACTACGAAATCAATTAGAAAATGTTGATAAATCATCTGTTCCATTTACAGAAATACTATCGCAAAAAATGGATTATCGCCAGCAATTCTTTAGTCAAGCCGCATCCATGGTTCCTACTGGCAGTTTTATGATTACAGAATGGGGTCAATTTACACCAGAATTTGAAATCGCTTGGGCACCATGGCCAAAAAATAAAGAAAGTGATAAAGCAGTTGCACAAATGGGCGGGGATTTATTATCGCTTGCTAAAAGCTCAAAACACAAACAAGAGGCATATGATTTTATGCGTTGGCTGACAACAGAAGGAATTGTAGAACAAGGAATCTGGACACCGTCATGGAAGGAAGCAGATATGGACAAAGCATTAGAAACAGTGGTAAAAGGAACCAAAAAACCTGATGCCGTTCATATGGAATCATTGAAAAATGCACTTACCTCCGTTGGGCCTGCTGAAGTCATTTTCCCAGCTCCATATATTACGGAAGCTTGGAACGAATATGGTGCAGAGGTGGAATTATATCTCCTAGGTGAACAGGATCTAGATAAAACGATGAAAAACACAAAAGAAAGAGTACAAGCCGTAGTAGATGCTAATAAATAATTAGAATATTCATGATATAATAGAGAGAAAACAGACACGTTTTCTCTCTATTTATATTTGTATAAGAAGCGGTGACGAACATTGGAACTTTTATGGATAAAAATTAAACAAATGTCTCTTAGGACAAGATTGATCGTTGCAGTCATTCTCTGCATTTTATTTCCATGGGTTAGTACCTATATCGTTTCAAACTATTTTACGAAGGATGTATTAGAACAACGTGCAGCCACACAATCAGAAGATGATTTAAGGATGCTGGAATTAGGAATCAAGAATATGATGGATGATATGATGTATACCTCTAATTATATTCAATTTGATTCAAACATGAGTCAGTTACTAAAAAAGCATAAGTTAATTGATCCCAATTCCCCCACGTTAAAACAAGAAATAGCTCTTAATTATATACAAATATCGAATGAATTATCTGGTATCACAGATTTATTAATGCCTCTATATATAACCATTTTGGTTAAAAATGACTTGTATTACACCAATTATTCCCAAATGGATTTTAACCCTTTAGATTTCAAAGAAAAACCCTGGTTTGAAAAATTGGATCACTTGAGTTTTTACCAAACATATTGGCTGGGTGCCCACCCGACCTACATTCGAGCTGAAGAAAATACATACCCTTATCTCATTACCATTGGAAGGAGGATACAGAGTGCTAATTCCACCTATTCCTATTTAATTATTAGTTTAAAAGAAAATGAGATTAAGAAGCTTTTTAGTCAATTCCAAAGTGAAAAGAGAGCAAAATTTTATCTAACTAACAAGGATGGAGAGATCTATTCGAGTTTGAATACAGATGAGGTGGCAAAGACCTTACAATATGACGTGACAAATACTGATTATCAAATTGTTGACTATGATGGAGAGAAGCATTTGTTGGTTTCTTATCCAGTGTCCTATTCGAATTGGAGATTGGTCAGTCTTGTGCCATATAAGGATACCATTGGTTCTATCAATGTCGTAACGAGAACAACTATCCTTATCCAAGGTGGTTTTTTAGTTCTATTTTTAACTGGACTTATTATGCTTGTTCGTGAATTTACGAAACCGATCATCCGATTAAACGTTGTTACAAATGCAATCAAACAGGGAGACTTGACTGCTAGAATACAGGTCTCAGGGAATAATGATGTCGCGCAATTAGGCAATTCCTTTAATCATATGTTGGATACCATCGAAGACATGATTGAACAAATTAAAGTGAAGGAAGAAGCAAAAAGAAATGCAGAATTAGAAATGCTTCAAGCACAAATCAACCCGCATTTTTTATTTAACGTATTAAATGCCATTCGTTTAAAAATAAAAATGGAAGGTAACTCCGGCAGTGCATCACTAATCTATTCTTTATCAGCCTTGCTCCGAATGACTATCAATCGTAATAATCCGTATATTCCTCTAGAGGAAGAAGTAACGATTGTGAAGCATTATGTGGACTTGATGAATTTTCGGCACCAACATGATGTGGAATTAGAAATTGATGTGAGCGCAAACGCATCTAGTTTTCAGGTACCAAGATTTTTCTTGCAGCCTATTATTGAAAACGCAATCATTCATGGGAATAATAATAGAAAAGAAACTATAAAAATCATGGCAAACGAACAGAGTGATGCATACCTAGAGCTAATCATTTCAGACAATGGCAGGGGTATGGATATGCACACATTGGAACGGTTAAAAGAGAAAATTTTTCAACAAAATAGCCAACCCTATGCAAAAGGCAGCCAATCGTTTAACGGAATAGGGGTGCAAAATGTGTATCAAAGGATGAAATTAATTTATGGAGAAGCATTTCAATTGAAGATAGACAGTATCGAAGGGAAAGGAACCACTTTAACGTTTCAGATTCCAGTAATGAAGGGGTGAGTAAGATCTATAAAGTAGTGTTAGTAGATGATGATGCTATTGTGATTGAATTCTTAAAGAAAGTTATTCCATGGCAAGACTTTGGATTTCAGGTTGTTGCAAGCTTTCAAGATAGTAGTGCTGCTTTGGAGTTTATGCTCGCAAACCCTTATGATGTATTGATTACGGATATTGGAATGCCAAAACTGAATGGCATTGAATTAATTGGCCAACTGAAAAAATCAAACATCCACTCCAATAATGTGATCCTTTCTTGTCATGATGAGTTTACCTTTGCCCAACAAGCGATAAAATTAGAAGCATATGATTATATTTTAAAAGAATCAATGGAAGAATCGAATATTATTGATTTACTTGAAAGATTGAAGAAAAAGTTAGATCAAGAACGAAATACAAGTTATCAGCACGAAATAGCCACCAAACTTATAGAAATGACGACTAGGAATGAAGATGTGTTAAAAGCGCAGAAATATGTAGAAAGCCATCTTGAAAATAAGATTTCATTGACAGAAGTAGCTGCCCATTTACATTTAAATTCTAGTTATTTCAGCAGGATGTACAAAAAAGAAACAGGAGAAGGTTTTGTTGAATACGTGACCAGAATGAAAATGGAAAAAGCAGTGGAATTACTCGATCAATCAATTAAGTCAGTAGAACAGATCGCCTATGAGTTAGGCTTTGAAAGTAAAAGTTATTTTTTAAAAACATTTAAAAGGTTTTATGGTCTATCGCCGAAGTCTTATAAATATAAGGATAGATTGTCTATTTAATTATTAGGCTCTGTTTTTATTCATTGATGATTTTCGTGCTGATATGAAAATTAATAGGCGGAGAAATTCCGCCTAATGTATATAAAAGAAGCTTAAGAGGCAGATATAAGCGGAGAAATTCCGGTTAGCTGCTCAGAATATGCCAAAATCTAAAGATTTAGGTCAAATAGGCGGAAAACCTCCGCTTATTTGTAAGGGATTAAGAAGATTTTCCAAAATAGACGGAATTTCTCCGCTTATATTCCAACCCACAGTGAAATCAACATTCAGTGATAATAGAGCCAATAATTAAAATCTAAATTAATGAGAACTGTACTCCAATTACTGGACATCGGGGTACAGTTTTTTAGTATGAATTTTCTACCTTCATAACTGCAGTGAACAAAAGCCTAATTTAGATCATACATTATGCAAGGAGGGAAAGATTGATATGTATCCAACAGGGGAATTTATCCAAGAAATGCTGCTGATTTATGGTCTGGCGCTGTTGGGGTTTGTCTCTAGAAGAACCCTCATTCTGAATGAACATGCAAACGAAGTCCTAACTCAATTAATTCTTTACATTAGATTGCCTGCACTTATTTTATATTCATTAGATATTTCATTTTCTTTAACACGGGTTATTGGTTTCTGGAATGCCATCTTCTCCAACCATTTCTCTTTATGCACAAAAATATGGAGCAGACTCCATTTTTGCTTCAATGGGAGTTTTAGTCACAACATTATTATGTATGATTACCATACCAGCTCTTTATTTGATACTTAACCTGATATCATTCTTCGTGACATTCTCCTAGGTATTTTCGTCTATCTTTCTGTATAAAAAGATATTTTCATTAAAAATGGGAAAGATAGGATGGATTAATTGTCTGGAGGTTGTTATGCCGGAATATGCAGAAGTGGCTTTAAGAGCCCTCTTTTCATTTATTGTATTATTTACGTGTGCAAGAGTACTTGGTAAGAAGCAGATTTCACAACTAACGTTCTTTGATTATGTAGTTGGGATCGTCATTGGAGACATGGCCGCACAATTGGCAATTGATACATCCATGAAAATCGTGAATGCCTCAATCGGATTAGTTGTTTATACGCTCTTATCCGTCATTATCGCTTACGGTGCAATCAAATCGTTTAAGTTTAGGGATTTAGTAGAAAGTAGTCCCTCGATTCTAATTAAAGACGGAAAAATAATGGAAAAAGGCTTATTTAAGCATAAGATGACGTACGATGATTTGATGAATGGATTGAGAGAAAAAGATGCCTTCATCATTGATGAGGTTGAAATGGCTATAATGGAGACAAATGGACAGATTAGTGTAATGAAGAAACCTGAGTACCAGGCACTAACTCCAAAAGATATTGGCCTGCGAATGAAAGATAACCATGCACCGTCCTTAATTATTATCGATGGAACATTGTTAGAAAACCGAATAAAATCCTTAGGCTATACGAAGGATTGGCTACATAGTGAGATTAAGAAAAAAGGGGCAAAAGACTTTAAAGATGTATTTTTAGCTCAGATTGATTCGAATGGTAATGTATATGTTGATTTATATAATGATGCGGAAGAAACTAAAAAGGATAAAGAGGAGTAGTTTAAAGATATCTAGCTACTCCTCTAGCTAAATGAACGTTTATATGTAGGCTGATTTCGTATATTAATATAAGGTCTAGAAAAATGCTACTTTTTTTCCAAGCAACTATAGTATACCAGGCTGTCAATTTCACAGGGTTGCAAAATAAGCGGAGGAATTCCGACTATTTTGAAAAATACCCCTATTTTATTAAAAATAAGCGGAGCTTTTCCGCTTATCTTATCCAAATCATTGGTTTTAGGCTTTTTTAGAGCAGTTAAGCGGAATTTATCCGCTTATATCGGCTCCTGTTGCCTCCTTTATTAAATTAGCCGGAAATTCTCCGCCTATTAATTCGCAACCTCAACCATGAATAATAGAGCCTTATATTAATAAAAACTAGAAATAGTTTACATAGTAGGAATACTCTACTATAATGGCTTTTATAACAAAAAAATGAATACTAGACAAATAGGTTTCTTACATGCTCTATGCAAGATTATGTAAGACTAAGAGGGAAGTTGGTGTAAGTCCAACACGGTCCCGCCACTGTAAGCGAGAAGGAAGGTTATATATAACCACTGTGTTTTTTAACATGGGAAGGTTTAACCAACCGATGAATCGCAAGTCAGGAGACCTGCCTATTATGTTTTTTAAGCTTCCTCGCGGAAAGGAATGTTTAAAGTGCAGGTAATCGATTACGTAAATAATTATTATTTATTATGAAGATTGCAAGTTATCATGCTGTCCACAAGACAAAGTATTATAAAACTGCCTTTTTACTTTACGCTTTCCATCGGAATAGCGTTTTTTTGTTGCCAAAAAAATAGAAGGAGGAAAAAAATGATGAAAGATTATGTGAAAAAGTGGGGTTTAATTGGTGTTGTTCTTCTGTTAAACATGGTGATTATTGTAGGTTGTGGTACACAAGAACAGAGCACGCAAGGTAAAGAATCTTCACAGACTGAAGTAGTGGATAAGGACAATGGGGAGACATTCCCTATAACGATTACAGACGATGCCAATCAAAAGGTAACCATTGACGAGGAACCTGAAACCATTGTTTCGATTCAAGCTAGTAATACAGAAATAGCCTTTGCGCTTGGGTTAGGCGATAAAATCATTGGTGTTTCGGATTACGATAACTATCCAAAAGAAGCACTTGAAATACAGAAGGTGGGTGCACAAGATATCAATGCAGAACTTGTTCTTTCTCTTCTTCCAGATATGGCTCTAGTTACGGATTATCATTACAAAACACATCCAGATGTTTTGCAAAAGTTTGAAGAGGCAGGAATTGACGTGATAGTGGTTGGAGGGGCTACATCCTTTGAGGATGCTTATAGCAATATTGAAATGATTGGTACAGCAACCGGAAGCAAGACGGAAGCAGAGGAAATCATTACCGGTATGAAAGAGAGACTTAAAGATATTAAAGACAAAGCAACAGCAGCGAACGTGGATAAAAAGAAAGTTTGGGTAGAAGTTTCACCGGCTCCGGATATTTTTACAACAGGCAAAAATACATTTATGCATGAGATGCTAGAGGCTATTCAAGCTACAAATGCTGCAGAAGATCAAGAGGGCTGGGTAAAGATGACAGAGGAAGAAATTGTTAAATTAAACCCTGATGTAATTATCACCACGTATGGCTATTATGTAGAAAATCCAGCAGCGGCGGTCCTAAATCGTGAAGGATGGGCAGAAGTACCAGCAGTAAAGAGTGGGAACGTATTTGATGTTGACAGCGATACGGTTACTAGACCTGGTCCTCGTTTAATTGAAGGAGTCGAGACACTTGCGGAACTTATCTATCCGGAGATTTTTAAACAATAAAATAGCTTGGTTGTATGTAATAAGCGGAGGGCTTTTACTTGGTATAAGCCTTCTTGGCTTATTTTATAGTAGTGTAACCGTTACAGTTCCTACTATTTTACATATCATTTTAGATAAAACGTTAAATATGGGGTGGCTTGCGGATGTAGCAAAAAATGAAGAAATGATTATTTGGAATATCCGTCTGCCACGAGTACTTCTAGCATTTTGTATAGGTGCATCCCTTGCATTAGCGGGTTCTGCATTTCAAGGACTTTTACGTAATCCATTAGCAGATCCCTATACTATTGGAGTATCATCAGGTGCCTCTCTAGGGGCCGTTTTGGTTTTGTTTTTTCAAGTTAGTATTGTTGGGTTGGGAAGTTTTACGCTTCCGATTGTCGCCATTTTATTTGGTTTAATTTCTTTGCTCATTGTATTTGGACTTGTTCGATTAAGCAGTAAAAGTTTAGCGATTGAAACCATTATATTGGCGGGGATTATTGTTAGTGCCTTTATTGGTGCACTTGTCTCTCTTATTATTTCATTAAGTGATAGAGAATCCATGACACAAATTATCTATTGGTTATATGGCAGTGTGGGTATGAGAGGATGGAGTCATATTCAATTGATTTTCCCCTTTATGCTTATCGGTTCATTTATATTAATCTATCACTATCGTGAATTAAATGCTCTAGCACTAGGAGAAGATGCAGCAGACCATATTGGTGTCGATGTGAAAAAAGGGAAAACATTTATCCTCATTGGTGCATCATTATTAACTGGGGCTGCAGTAGCGGTTTCAGGATCAATAGGATTTGTTGGACTTGTTATTCCACATCTTGTCCGTCTTGTAACCGGACCGAATCATCGCCATGTCCTTCCGCTATCCTTGCTTATCGGCGGTGCGTTTCTCATATTAGCAGATCTAATGGCGAGAACCATCATTGCTCCTAAAGAACTGCCTATTGGTGTTATCACGGCGATGATTGGTGCACCTGTATTTGCGCTGCTATTGATTAGAGAACGATTTGGGAGGGGGACGAATAAATGATAACCATTCAAAACCTGGTCGGTGGCTATACCCAATCCCCCATTATAAAAGGGATCGATTTAGAAATAAAAAAAGGAGAGTTTTTTGCCCTTCTCGGGCCAAATGGGAGTGGAAAAACAACCCTTTTTAAACTCATAACAGGACAATTACCGCTTAAGAGCGGGAAAGTTTCATTAGGTGGTAAAGATATTTCTTCTCTTTCAAAACTGGAAAAAGCAAAAAAGATGGCTGTTTTAACTCAGGAAGTTCAAGTTTCTTTCGATTATACAGTTGAAGAAATCATAAGTCTGGGACGTTACCCTCATCAAAAAGGGATACTTAAGCAACTTTCGAAAGAAGATCGGAAAGTCATCGAAGAGGTTATGGAGATAACCCAAATAAGAGACTTTCGTAAAACTCAATTTCGTCTAATAAGTGGCGGCGAAAAGCAAAGAGTCTTACTAGCTAAAGCGTTAGCACAGGAACCAGAAGTCCTGCTATTAGATGAACCTACCAATCACCTAGATATTAAACATACCTTTCAAATGTTGAACCTACTAAAAGAACGACAACAGACAACGGGGTTAACCATTTTTTCTATCCTGCACGATTTAAATGTTGCTTCGCTCTTTGCTGATCGTGTCGCCCTCCTTCATAATGGGAGTTTTTTAGAAGTAGGTGATGTAGACTTATTAAGGAAAGAAGATCAATTAAAGAAGGTTTATGAGGTGAAAGTAAGTTCACAATCCCATCCAACTGTTCCTAAACCACAACTTCTCATGACACCTTTCCACTCTACGTCAAGTCAGTTATTTAAGTTTGAAGACTCGTACAAAATGGATCAAACAGAAGAATATTTTCATGTTCAATTTAACCAGCCACTACGTACAATTTCCAATACGGTTATAGGGTCTGGTATACAGTGGATAAAACATTTTTGTCATGTCCAAGGGTCACGACCTGATTTACAGCATTTGTTAGAAAAATACTCCATTTCCCCAGAAAAAGGGGTAGCCATAATGACAGCTGCAAAACTCGGAGATCTGGTGATTGTAAGGAAACAAATAGAAGAAATTAATATGATGATAATTGTGTCAGCAGGTTCATGGAAATCCACCAACATTATGCTATTTATCGATGCGAATTTTACAGATGGTGCACTGGTTGATGGATATATGTCTGCTGTTGAAGCAAAAATGAAAGCATTGCACGTTTGCCAAATAGAAGTTTCTCCTACATCTACTGATACCCTGATACTAGGTCTTACCCAGCAAGGGGCAAAAATATCATGTGCAGGTTCAGGAACAGTTGTCGGAAAAGGAATACATCAAATGGTAAATTGTGCCATTAAAGAAGCGCTTAGCCAGAATTTAGAGAAGGTACACTAAAATCACCAATTGAAATTGTTAGTAGTGACCGGGGAAAGGGAAATGGAAGATGGCTGAAAGAAGAATGGTAATTGCCGGAACTGGCAGCGGTGTTGGGAAAACGACACTGACCATCGGTTTAATGGCAGCTCTAATGAAGAAAGGTTTAACCGTGCAGGGCTTTAAATGCGGACCAGACTATATTGATCCTTCGTACCATACAGCAGTAACAAAGCGAAACTCTCGAAATTTAGACAGTTGGATGCTGACAAAGGATATTGTCTTGGATATTTTCACTCATGGCAGTCAAGGTTCTGACATTTCAATCATCGAGGGAGTTATGGGCTTTTTTGATGGGAAAAATCCAGAAACCAATGAGGGCAGTACCGCTGAGATTAGTATGATTACGAAAAGTCCAGTTCTGCTCGTTGTCAATTGTGAAAGTATGGCGCGAAGTGCAGCAGCAATCGTAAAAGGTTTTCAAATGTTTGCCGAGGGTCCAAGAATTGTAGCTGTCATTGCAAATAAAGTTGGGAGCGAAGGTCACTATCAACTTGTTAAGAAAGCGGTTGAGCAGGAATGTCACGTTCCTGTGATTGGCTATTTAAAAAGAGAACTAGATATTGAGATTCCTGAAAGACATCTTGGACTCATTCCTTCTATGGAAAGAGGGGAACTCGATGCGTTTTTTGCTAAATTAGGGACGTTAGTTAGTGAAACCGTCAATATAGATCAATTACTTGAATTAGCGGTTGCACAACCGTTAGATGGAAGAGGGATGCCTTCCATTTTTGAAAAGAAGAAAGAACCTATAGTGAAGATTGCGGTAGCAAAAGATAGTGCCTTTAATTTCTATTACCCTGAGAATCTAGAAATCATGGAAGCAAAAGGGATTGAACTTGTTTATTTCTCACCACTTGCGGACGAGGAATTACCTGAAAATGTGGATGGACTTTATATCGGTGGAGGATTCCCTGAAGAATTTGCTCAAGAACTAGCTTTTAATCTAAAAGCAAAAATATCAGTAAAGCAAGCGATTGAAAATGGATTGCCTACACTCGCTGAATGTGGAGGCTTCATGTACTTAACGGAAACAATCGAAACTACAGATAAGAAAAAATATGAAATGGCGGGTATTATACCAGGGATTGTACAGATGCAATCTAGATTAGCAGCATTGGGTTATCGAGAGATTAGCGGGCAAAATGCTAATTTTATGCTTGAAGACTTGAGTGCCAGAGGGCATGAATTTCATTACTCAACCTTTCAAGCATCTGAAGAGCATGTGCCCTTTGCATATGAAACAATAGGTATGAGAGGTGTTAGCCAGGAAGGGTATTTATTACATAATTTAGTTGCTGGGTATAGTCATTTTCATTTTGCTTCTTGCCCCGGGATGGTTGAGAACTGGATAAGAAAATGTCAAGAAAATAGGGGGAAAATGTTATGAGTCACCAAATAAATCGAAATGGTTTAACACTTGTTTATACAGGGCATGGAAAAGGAAAAACGACATCCTCTTTAGGGTTAGCACTTCGAGGAATTGGTCGAGGTTTTAAAGTGAAAATCTATCAGTTTATCAAATCACCAGAGCGTACATATGGTGAAGAAATTGCATTGCAAAAGCTAGGTGTAGATATGGTTCAACTGGGAGTTGGTTTCACTTGGACAAAAACACCAGAGGAGCACAGAGAAGCCTTAAAGGAAGGATGGCCGAAAGCAAAGGAAGCTGTTATGAGTGGAGAATACGATTTGGTTATCCTAGACGAACTCAATAATGCTTTAGCCATTACTACGTTTCCAATCGATGATGTTTTGCCTCTAACCGAAGTGATAAATTTAATCAAAAATAAACCTTCCCATGTTCATCTGGTGATTACCGGAAGAGATGCCAAGCAAGAAATTAAAGATAGAGCCGATCTTGTTTCAGTGATCGAGTCGGAAAAACATTATTACAATGAAGGCATCCCGGCTGTAAAGGGTATCGAATTTTAGAATTCACAAATGAAGGGGTTTTTAATATGAGATTAATATCCATTTGTCCAAGTAATACAGAATTAGTAGCATACTTAGGATTAACTTCTTCGTTGATTGGAGTGGATAACTACTCGGATTGGCCTGAGGATATTCAATCATTGCCAAGACTAGGTTCAGATTTGAATATTGATATGGACAAAGTGGAAGAATTACAACCTGATTTAGTATTAGCATCGCTCTCCGTACCTGGAATGGAACAAAATATAGAAGAGTTAAAGAAACGAAACATACCGTTTGTCATTGTCCCTAATCCTAAGTCATTAACAGAGGTAGGTGAAAGTATCTTATTCGTTGGAGAAGTTACGAATACATTAGACAAAGCGAACCAATTATATAAGAAATACAACACTTTCATCGAAAAATATCACTTTTTATCTAAGCAAGTAAAAAAACCAACAACCCTTTATTGGGAATGGTGGGCAAAACCTATTTTTACTCCTGGAGCAACCAATTGGTTAACAGAGATAAGTACCCTTGCAGGGGGAAGAAATGTATTTGAAGATATGGCGCTAGCAAGTATTAAAACGGATTGGGAAGAGATCGTAAGAAGAAATCCCGATGTTATTTGCGTAATTTGGGTGGGGGTACAAAAAGAGAAAGTTAATCCTAAGGTTATTTTGAAGCGCCCTGGGGCGGAACAAATGGAGGCAATTAAAAACAATCAGTTGTTTATATTAGAGGAACCATTATTTTGTAGACCTTCACCAAAATTATTAGTCGGCTTAAATAAAATAGCCAGTATTCTTCATCCTGCTATTTATCCTCAATTTGACGAAAATATAGATCCGCTATTAGATGATAATTTTGAGAATAAGTTAAAGTAGCAGAACCAAAAAGGAGTAGCAGAAAATCATGTGCTACTCCTTTCACTATTGGGATTTCTTCATATAATGTTCTACAAGTGTGTTCAATCGGTCCAGCTGGAAGGCGTAATTATAAATAGAAGCCCCAATGACGGCCATCTGGATTTTTTGACCTTCATTATAGGTTTGCATAACTTTTTCTAAAAAGACTTCTGTTTGTTTCATAAACTCAACTTCCATTGAGGGCAAATCCATTTTTATCTTTCCATCATATTTTAATAGAAATAGCTCATGATACTTAATTAAATATTCTAGCTGTTGATCAAAGAGTTGATTTTCTTCAGGTGTCGGCTTACAGCTAAAATAAAAGGAATCAATGTCTTCCAAGACAATAAATCCTTGTTGGAGAGATTTAAACATTTGCTTAAACACCACTATTTCACGTACATCCATATTATTTAACTTCGCCATGTTTTCACGTTCTTCATCAAATAACATAAATTGTTCATCTAATAGTAAAATATCATTCTCTAATTTTTCCATTTGCTCCTTAAAACACTTTTCTGTCATTTCGTCAGAAATAGCGGTTCTTATCAATATAGACATACTTTGGAAAATTTCATTCACTTTTGTCACGTAATTTTTCTTATAATTTGGTGGATAGACAAAAATATTCACCAATAATGCCGTTGCCATACCTATAAAAGTAACGATAAACCGGTTTAAAGCAAAGAGCCAATCCTCGTTTCCAGGTGCACTCATAATGGCTAAAACCGTTACTACTGTTAGTGAAATCGTTTCTCCCATCTTTAACTTTAAACTAATCGATATCAGAATAATGATTACCAGTCCAATAGAAAAAGGGTCATTGCCAAGAAAGTATAGTCCCAGAAAGGCAATAATCGCACCTAAGACATTGGTTTGGACTTGGTTCCATACTTGTTTCCACGTACGGTAAATAGAAGGTTGTATCGTAAAAATAGCAGCAATTCCAGCAAAGACTGCGGATTCAAGATTTAATACTGAACAAATATATAAGGCAAATGTAACAGCGATGCCTGTTTTAATGACACGAGGTCCTAACTTCACAATGCTCCAATCCTCCACTCAAAAGCAGCTGACTAACAGTCTATCAGTCACTTTCATCTATTACTTTATCAAATATACTTATTCTAATAAATAATTTCAATTATTTTTTGCGCTATCTGAACTTAAGAAGATAGAGAAAAAACTAATTGCGTGTGTGCTTTATTTATTACTTGTAAGTTTACCCCTATCAACTTGAATAGTAGAATGATTGTTAGAGAAGAAAATTGATAGGGAGGCTATATTTTTATGAATATTTTAGTTCAAGGTGCAGGTGCTTTAGGTGCTTATTTTGGCGGGAGGTTGTTAGAAGCAGGTCAAAATGTATCATTTTTTGTGCGTGAAAAACGGGCTGCTCAATTAACAAATGAAGGATTGAAAATAAACAGCCCCGAAGGAAACTTTGAAAGTAAAGAAGTTACAATATTTACATCAGCTGAAAAAGTCAAGAATATTGATTTAGTGATACTAGCCGTAAAAGGCTATCATCTTGACCAAGTAATCCCGCAAATTCAAACAATTGTTCATCAGACGGGGGCGTTTGTACTGCCATTGTTAAATGGAATCGAGCATATGGACAGATTACGGCAGGCAATTGGAAAAGAAAAGGTGATAGGCGGATTTGCCTCTATTATTGCCACATTAAACGAAAAAGGGCACGTGGAGCATACAAGTGGAAGCGGTACTTTTAAATTTGGAATTCTTCATGAACAGCAAACAGAAATATGTATGAAATTAGAAGTGTTACATAGTCAAGTAAAAACGAATTTGGTAAGAGAAGAAAATATTTTAAAACATATGTGGAAAAAGTACATATTTATTACGGCATTCTCAGGGATCACTTCAGCAATGCAACTGCCATCGGGTTTTATCGCAAGTTCAGAAGCTACGTTTGCCACTGCTAAAAAGGTAATCCTTGAAATGACTATGCTAGCAGGTCTAGAGGGAATTATCTTAACAAATCAAGAGGTAGAGAGGGTAACAAATACTTTACTAGGTTTCAAAAAAGAAGCGACATCTTCCATGCATCAAGATTTAAGAAAAGGACATCCGATCGAAGTTGAGCATCTACATGGAGGGGCACTGCGTTTGGCTTCCAAACACCAAGTGGAGGTTCCTGTTATAGAAACATTGTTTGGCATACTAAAACCTTATGAAAATGGGATACCACGATGAAAAAACAGGAAAGTGGCTATAGATGGGTGGTATTTGGTACCGCCTTATTTGCTTACTTTTTAATTGTCAGCCAAAGAACAGCTCCAGGACTTATTACAGATCAATTAATGAAGGATTTTCACGTATCTGCTTCTATTATCGGCCTTATGAGCAGTATTCAATTTTTAGCCTATGCAGGACTTCAGATTCCTGCTGGTTTATTATCTGATCGATACGGTCCTAATCGATTTCTTATTTTAGGCACACTACTTACTGGGCTAGGAAGCCTTATTTATAGTCTTGCTCCCAATGAATATATAATAATTTTCTCTCGATTCTTAGTTGGCACAGGGGATGCAACCATTTTTGTCAACTTAGTCTTAATCTTAAATCAGTGGTTTAAGGCAAATGAATTTGTTAGATTGATAGGACTGATTTCACTGGTTGCGGGACTTGGTTCATTAACAGCTACCGTTCCTTTTTCCATGTGGATTTCATTCTCAGGCTGGAGAACCTCATTCCTTAGCATAGGAATTATTTTAGTGGTATTCTCCTATCTCCTTTATATCGTTCTTATTTTAAAGCCTAAAAAAATCTTTATTGATGATTCCGAAGAAAAGAAGAGGTCTGTTCGAGACCGAGAAAGTGTATGGACAGTACTTCGCCGAATGTTTTCTACTCGGCAAGCGTGGGCAACATTCCTCTGTCACTTTGGGTTGGTCGGAACCTATATAGGATTTATTGGTTCTTGGGGTGTTCCATATGGAATTCATATATTAGGATTGTCGATTTCGGATGCAAGTCTGCTTATCATGTATGGGCTTTTTGGCGCCATGATTGGTGGTCCTTTCATTGGCTGGTTGACAAGTAGACTGAATGCTATTAAAAAGATCTACACCCTTATTCATATCATTGTGTTTTTTAGTTGGATTGTGTTATTTTTATCCGGTGCGAAACCTCCATTTATTATCGTTGTGTTTTTGCTTTTTATAATAGGTTTTGGTAGTGGAGCTAGTTCATTAACTTTTGCGGTGGTCAGAGAATCATTCCCTATGAAAGAAGTTGGTGTTGTAACCGGATTTGCCAATATGGGAGGGTTTTTAAGTGCAGTTTTATTGCCTATTGTTTTCGGAAATATACTCGATCTATTTCCACAACATTCAATGAATATTGGCTATCATTATGGATTTACCATACCTATTCTATTTTCATTAATGGGATTCATAGGTGTCCTTTTAATTAAAGAGGAAAAAGCCAAAAAGACCGTTTTAAGTGCTACTTAATCTTCATGTCCGAAAATAAAGTTATTTTAGTAAGTAGACACACTTATATACAGAGGGAACCCAAAGTTGTTAAATCAATCAGGTGAAAATCGAGATATTGCGTAAACAAAACAAAGAAACTCACTTATGTTGTTAAATCAACGTTTGTGAGTTTTTTTGTATTATTGAAAATGTTCTCCCAAGTTGAGAAGTGGGAATCTGAGTTCAAAATGACTTATCTATTTCATAGTACCGTTAATTCTGTCTATCTATGCTGATCCACAAGAATTTGATTCCCATCTGGATCTTCGATTATAAAATGTGCTGGTCCTTCTGTTGATTCATCTGCTTCAGAAAGCATTGTTATTCCTTTTTCTTTCAGCTGCTTTTGAATTTCTCGGATGTCTGTAAACGATTCGAGATTTTCGGCATTTTGATTCCAGCCTGGGTTAAATGTAAGAATGTTATTTTCAAACATTCCTTGGAATAGCCCAATTACGGTATTTTCATTTTTTAAAATGAGCCAGTTTTGGGTAATATCCCCTCCTAAGGTTTGAAATCCCAAATCTTCGTAAAATGCTTTTGATACCGAAATGTCTTTTACATTCAAACTTACAGAAAATGCTCCTAGTTTCATATGTATACCACCTTTTATAGTTATTAAAAAATTCAGATATAAAATAAAGTATAAAGCAGAGAATAAATAAACACAATTTTTTCCAACTAACTTCATGCATAAATTAATCTAAGCAGGTTCAACAAAATTATTTTGCAGAATACTATTTGTGAAATCGGATATTTTAAATAACAGAGGAAATTAGAAGAGGGTTTGGGTGAATTCGGCTATGCAATCTAAAAAGCACAGGATATTTAATATAGTAATAATTGGGATTCCATGGTTATCGTTGTTATTATTGGGTAAGCGTGATGTAAAACGTTTTTCTCTAGCGGGAGTAGTAATAGTAATTATTGAAATCATTAACCATATGATTGGGAACAAGCGAAAATGGTGGAAATTTTACGATAAGCGAAAATCTTTTCTTAAAGATGAACTCCCTTTTAGTATTGGTCCATATATGCCTCTATCCATGTGGTTACTTAAATATTCGTATGGGAATTTCAAAAAGTTTGTGTTGCTAAACGCTATTGCAGACTGGATTTTTGCTTATCCTATCACTTCCTTTCTGAAAAAAATAAAAATAGTCGGATTAAATAGATTAAATCATCTTCAATTTTTTATGTACTTACACCATAAAGCATATATATTGTACGCAGTTCAATCTTGGTATGAAAGAAAGAGGATCTATAAGGTGTAACTAGATACTATTAGAAGAAGTCTGTTTCAAAAGTAGCAAATATTGCTATTATTGAACAGTCTTCTTTTTTATAATGAAGGTAGAAGTAAAAGATCTATTTTTTGTGAGAGGATGATAGTATGACTTATGAAGAGATTATGCAAAAGTTGGAGGAATTGGGCTCCGAGCAAACGAAGCAAATTTATATGAATCATGGGGTCAAAGAGCCTTATTTTGGTGTGAAAATTGGGGATTTGAAGAAGTTTGTTAAGTATGTGAAAAAGGATCATGATCTAGCATTGAAATTATTTGATTCAGGTAATCATGATGCTATGTATTTGGCTGGCCTTTCGGTGAATCCAAAGTTGATTTCAAAAGAGACCTTACAGGATTGGGCTAAGAAGGCTTACTGGTATATGGTAGCGGAATATACAGTTGCCGGGGTTGCAGCAGAAAGCCAATATGCACTTGAACTTTCGAGAGAGTGGATGAAATCAGATGAAGAAATGGTTGCTGTCTGTGGTTGGAGTACTTATTCTAACTATCTATCCATAACTTCTGATGATAAGTTAGACTTAGAAGAAATCAGGATTTTATTGAATCAGGTTAAAAATACAATCCATGGTGAACGGAATCGTGTTCGGTATGTAATGAATGGTTTTGTTTTATCTGTTGGAACCTATGTTGCCGAATTAAGTGAAGAAGCAAAACGAGTTGCAGATTGTATTGGAAAAGTACAAGTAGACGTAGGAAATACGGCATGTAAAGTACCTCTTGCATCGGATTATATTAAGAAAGTAGAAGAGAAGAACAGAGTAGGGTTGAAGCGTAAGACTTGTATTTGTTAAATACTATGAATAGATAAATAAAAAAAATAATAAAGTTCAAAAAATTGTAATAATTCAGATGAAAATAACCTTTCTACCTTCTGTATAATAAAAACATAGAAAGGTGGAGAGATAAATGAGAAAACGAAATATGAGTTTTAAAAAATTGGTTAATGACAACAAACAGGAATTAAAAAATGACATCAAAGCAATGGAAAGAATTGAAGCGAAAATAGAAAGCAAACATGCAAAGAGATAATAATATCCTAAATAGTTATTAACAAAGAGCAATCCGTTAACAAAGATGGTTGCTCTTATTAACTTTTGAGCGAAAACCAAGAAATTTGCCTATAATACTGATATAATACTCTATATCACTAGCTTTTGGAGTTGTTCATAGGATGAACTTTATTACTAAACTTTTTACCAAAGAGACGAAATTAAAAATTGATTTTTGTGAAAAAAATCTCGATCGTTTTTTACCGGAAGGGCTACAAAAAGATTACAGTACTTTTTTGGGTAAAAAGAATATCGAATACAAAGAGTACCATTGTCAAAGTAGATGTGAGGAGTGTAAAATATCTCCTTACGCAATTGTGAATGGTGAATTTATTGCGGCTGGGGATTCAGCGGAATTACTAAAAAAACTCAAACTACTTGAAGGTGAAAAAAAGTAGTTTACAAGTCATTGATAGGGTGTTATAATATTTCATGTATTATTTAAAGGCCTTTGAAATGCGGGTGTAGTTTAGTGGTAAAACCACAGCCTTCCAAGCTGTTGTTGTGGGTTCGATTCCCATCACCCGCTCCAATTACTCTTAATGAGGGCCTATAGCTCAGCTGGTTAGAGCGCACGCCTGATAAGCGTGAGGTCGATGGTTCGAGTCCATTTAGGCCCACTTCATAATTATTGATACATAAACCGAACTTTAAAAAGTTCGGTTTTTTTGCGTTCATGAGGAAAAGATATGAAAAAGAAATGCTGTGGTATAGCTAAATATTGATTTTGGCACTCTGTTGATTTGCGCGGAAGGCACGAGACTCCTGCGGGAGGACGGGGCAGGGGAGACCCCACAGGCGCGTAGCGGCGAGGAGGCTCCCCGTCCCGCCCGCGGAAAGTGAAGTGCCTCGGGACAGGCAGAAACCGCCTGTCCCTGCGATGACTGTTCCAAGAAGCAATCCTTAGTGGAGCGCAAATCAACAGACAAATTTAACACAACCAAATGAAACGAGAGGAAGTTATATATGCCTGAACTTCCAGAGATGGAAAATTACCGTAGATTATTAAATCCAAAAATAGCGGGTCAAACCATTACCCAAGTAGAAATCAATCGCGATAAATCGATTAATGTGAATCCGACACTCTTCATTAATACTGTTGCAAATCAGCAAATTGTGACCGTCAATCGTAGGGGGAAGCATTTACTATTTCATTTAGATAACGGCCAAGTCCTTTTGCTTCATTTAATGCTTGGCGGTTGGATGTATTTCGGAACGGAGGAAGACAAACCGAAACGAACGATCCAAGTTCGATTATCATTTGGGAATCATCATCTCTATTTTATTGGATTACGACTCGGCTATTTGCATTTATACAATGAACAAGACGTTCAAAAAGAATTATCCTTCTTGGGCCCGGAAGCCCTAGAGCCTCAGTTCACTTTGCAGGCATTTTTACATTTACTACATAACAGACGTGGGAAAATAAAAACAAAACTCCTCGATCAGGAGTTTATTGCAGGAATCGGAAACTGTTACTCCGATGAAATTTGTTATCATGCAGGAATTAAGACGCAACGAAGTCTGGAAGATATAGGTGCGCCAGAACAAACTCAACTTTACCATTCAATGAAGCACGTCCTCCAGAATGCTCTAAAACACGGAGGCTATATGGAAAATCCCTTTTTTCAAGGTGACAATCTAACTGGTGGGTACAATAATCTTTGTCTTGTCTATGATCGGGAAGGCGAAAAGTGTAAAAGATGTGGCAGTAAGATAATAAAAGAAAAGATTTCCTCTCGAAAAACATTCTTCTGTCCGAACTGTCAAAAATAGTAAGAATCCTATCTCCTGTGATAGGATTCTTTTTTTTGACGAGTTAGAAAATTTGTCAAAAATATGTGTAACAAACTATTTCACTAATCGGTTAAATGTAATATACTAAATATTAATAAGTATAGCACATTTATATTTTTATCAAAAAATATAACATAATTAAACTGAAAAGGGGGTCAATGTGATTAAACTGACGAAACGCCAAGACGAAATTCTCAAAATTGTAAAGGAGAGTGGACCCATTACGGGTCAGCAAATTGCTGAAAAGCTTTCCTTAACAAGAGCGGCATTAAGGCCAGACTTAGCGATCTTAACGATGGCAGGTAATTTAGATGCTAGACCACGCGTAGGTTATTTTTTCAATCATAACTATGAGGTAAAGCTGCAGGCCGAAAAGTTTATCCACCAAAAGGTTGTAGATTATAAAGCTCACCCAATTGTGGTTGAAAAATCTACCTCTGTATATGATGCGATTGTTCAATTATTTTTGGAAGATGTCGGTACACTTTATGCGGTAGACAATGATGGCTATTTAGCCGGCGTGATTTCGCGAAAAGATTTATTAAGAACAGCCATTGGCAATAAAGACTTGCAAGAATTACCCTGTAGCGTCATTATGACGAGAATGCCTAACATTATCACCATCACACCTGAAGAAACTCTGCTAGAAGCTGCTAAAAAGATGATTACGAATCACATTGACTCCTTACCTGTAGTGAAAGAAATCAATCCGGGAAACCATACATATTTACTTGTCGGTCGGATTACAAAAACAACTATCACAAAAGCATATCTAGAAATTATGGAGCAAAATTCAGTATAAAAGGGAGTGGCAGTGATTTTGGGAGAGAAGGAAGTTGTCTATGTGGTTTCAGACTCCGTTGGGGAAACGGCAGAGTTTGTTGTAAAAGCAGTAGCAACGCAATTTAATGGAGGAAATGTCGAGATCCGACGCAATTCCTATGTGGATGATTTTGAAGACATTGAAGATGTTCTGATTCTAGCAAGAAAAGGGAAATCAATTATTGCCTATACGATTGTCATACCTGTTTTAAAAGAGTATTTAGACCGACGTGCAGCAGAGGAAAACATTATGGCAGTGGATTTGCTTAGTCCACTGATGAATGCATTTACGACTAGTTTTGATAAGAAGCCTCATCATCAGCCAGGATTAATGAGAAAACTAGATGAAGAGTATTTTAGAAAAATAGAGGCAATCGAATTCGCCGTTAAATACGACGATGGCCGTGATCCTAGGGGAATTCTTAAAGCAGATATTGTTTTAATCGGTGTCTCTAGAACATCGAAGACACCTTTATCGATGTATCTGGCTCATAAGCGCTTTAAGGTTGCCAATGTTCCACTCGTTCCTGAGGTTCCGGCTCCAGATGAATTGTTTAAGATTCCGAGAAAGAATTGTATAGGACTAATTATTTCTCCAGATAAATTAAATGAAATTCGCCTAGAAAGGCTAAAAGCTTTAGGTTTAGGTTCCAAGGCAAGTTACGCAAGTTTTGAAAGAATTCTTGATGAACTGGATTATGCTGAAAAAATTATGAAACGTGTAGGCTGTCCGATTATCAATGTTTCAAATAAAGCAATCGAAGAAACTGCTGGATTAATATTAGAAGTGTTAAAAAAAGAGAGGGGCTTGTGATGATGCAGAAATTCGTTTACTTGTTTCATGAAGGAAATGGAAATATGAAGGAAACGCTTGGAGGAAAAGGGGCAAATCTAGCGGAAATGACGCGGATTGGCTTGCCAGTTCCATTTGGTTTTACCATTTCGACTCAAGCTTGTAATGCCTATTACGATGCAGGAAAAATGATTCCAACGATTGTTGAAAGCCAAGTATTAGGTGCATTAACCAACCTTGAAGAAAAAATGGGTAAAAAACTCGGTGATGCCGAAAATCCGTTACTCGTTTCCGTACGTTCAGGTTCTGTCTTTTCGATGCCAGGAATGATGGATACGGTTTTAAACCTGGGTATGAATGATAAAACGGTTGTGGGCATGGGGAACTTAACCAATAATCCTCGTTTTGCTTATGATTCGTACCGCCGTTTTATTCAAATGTTTAGTAATGTTGTCCTAGATATCAATACGTTTCACTTTGAACAATTGTTAGAAGAAACTCGTGAGCAAAAGGGTTATCATGCCGACCCGGAAATGACGGCTGAAGACTGGAAAGAAGTTATTGAAGGATACAAAGGAATTGTCAAAAAGCATACGAGAAAAGACTTTCCACAGGATCCGAAGGAACAACTCTTTCTTGCTATTAATGCTGTGTTCGATTCTTGGAATAATCAGCGCGCCATCGTCTACCGCCGTTTAAATAAAATTCCTGATCACCTTGGGACGGCTGTGAATATTCAAAGCATGGTGTTTGGAAATATGGGCAATGATTCCGGAACAGGGGTGGCTTTTACAAGAAATCCTTCTACTGGTGAACATGTTCTTTACGGAGAGTATTTAATCAATGCACAGGGTGAAGATGTAGTTGCTGGAATTCGGACGCCACAGCCAATTCAAACCTTAAAGGACGAAATGCCAGCTGTTTATAAGCAATTCGCTGAAACATGCAAACGTTTGGAGCAACATTATCAAGAAATGCAAGATATTGAATTTACCGTAGAACGTGGTCAATTATTTATTCTGCAAACTCGTCATGGAAAGCGTACTGCCCAAGCGGCAATTCGGATTGCAGTAGAAATGGTCGAAGAAGGAATCATTGATAAAAAGACTGCCTTGCTTCGTGTCGACCCAGACCAATTAAACCAACTTCTACATCGTCGAATCGATGATAAATATGTGCGTACGTTATTGGCAAAAGGATTGCCAGCATCACCAGGGGCGGCAACTGGTCAAGTTGTGTTTGATGCAGATGAAGCAGAGGAATTAGGGAATGCTGGCAAAAAAGTCATTCTCGTTCGTCCAGAAACCACGCCTGATGATATTCACGGTATTGTTGCTGCACAAGCCATCGTAACAAGTCGCGGCGGTATGACAAGCCATGCAGCAGTAGTAGCCCGTGGTATGGGGAAAGCGTGTATCTGCGGTTGTGACGCCCTGAAAATTGATGTAAAAGCTAAACAATTTACGGTTGAAGAGAAGGTTATCAAGTATGGTGATGTGATTACTATTGATGGTTCTACCGGTGAAATCATGTTGGGAGAAATTCCAATGATTGAGCCACAGCTTTCTGAGGAGTTCCAGTTATTACTTGCCTGGGCAGATCAAGAGAGAAAAATTGGAGTTCGAGCGAATGCCGATAATCCAGAGGATGCACAAAAAGCCTTTGAATTTGGGGCCGGTGGGATTGGATTGTGCCGTACTGAGCACATGTTCATGGATGTAAAACGGATACCTATCGTTCAAAAAATGATCCTAGCGGAAAGCTTTGGCGAACGTATGGAAGCCCTTGACGAGTTACTTCCGATGCAACAAGGTGATTTTGAAGGAATCTTTGAAGCGATGCAAGGATTCCCAGTTACCATTCGCCTATTAGATCCGCCATTACATGAATTTTTACCAGATAAGGAAGAGTTATTGGTTGAAGTAACGAAGTTGCAAATTCTAGATCCTACTTCTCCTGAGTTGAAAAAGAAAGAACTACTGTTGAAAAAGGTCCGCCAATTAGATGAATACAATCCAATGCTCGGTCATCGCGGCTGTCGCCTTGGTATGGTATATCCGGAGATTTATGAAATGCAAGCAAAAGCAATATTTTATGCTGCTGCTAAGCTTGCCGACAAAGGAATGGAAGTTCAGCCTGAAATCATGATTCCACTCGTTGGTCATGTCAATGAGTTAAAACAAATGCGTCAGCTTGTCATTGATGCCGCTGAAAAAGTGCAAGAAGAAACAGGAAAGCAATTTGAATATACGATTGGAACGATGATTGAAATTCCACGTGCAGCGATTACCGCTGACCAAATTGCACAAGAAGCAGATTTCTTCTCGTTTGGTACGAACGATTTAACACAAACAACTTTCGGATATAGCCGTGATGATGCAGAAGGAAAGTTCCTTCAAAACTATATCGAAAATAAAGTTCTAGCTGAAAATCCTTTTGCTGTCCTTGATCAAGACGGTGTTGGTAGATTAGTAGAAATGGGAGTAAAACTTGGCCGTGAAGCAAAGCCAACATTAAAAACAGGTATTTGTGGGGAGCATGGCGGGGAAAAAACGTCCATTGATTTCTGCTACAAAACTGGGCTTGATTATGTAAGTTGCTCACCGTACCGTGTCCCACTAGCGAGATTGGCGGCAGCACAAGCAACAATTCGTCATGAATCAAATAAGAAGGAAGTTTATACGACCGCATAATTCTCTTATCGTGAAGAAACAATAAAGATAATAAACCAGTGAAATAGACCATTAAGAGACCAAATCACATAGTAGATTTGGTCTCTTTTTCCTTTTAATGAGTAGCCTTTGATCCAACAAGAATAAGATTAGCAGATGTTGCTTAACAACTTTTTTTGTTTAACAAACAGGATCAGGTCAGTCAAAGGCTGAAATTTTTCTAAATTTGCCTACCCTTAACATTTTGTTTAACTAGGAAAATTCGAATATAATTAAAAAATTGGAACGTGGGATTGTGTTAGATTTTTAAGTACATAGAGGGAAGGAAAAACGAAAATTTAAAATATTTATGAAAGCAGGAGATTAAATTGAGTGCCAACATTAAGCAAAAACCCAATATACTAAAAATGGTTACACGAGCAATATTGGTTATTATTGGGGCATTTATTACAGCATACGGACTAGAAACCGTATTAATCCCCAATAACGTATCAGACGGTGGTGTGACAGGACTGAGTATCGTTGGTTCAAATTTATTTGGTTTACCTTTAGGACTGCTAATTGCGGTCCTGAATATCCCATTCGTATTTTTAGGTTATAAACAAATTGGGACAAGTTTTGCGATTTATTCGGTTATTGGTATTGCTTCGCTAGCAATAGGAACGCTCCTTATGCACCATTTAACACCCATTATTGTAGGAGATACTTTGTTAATAACAGTTGTTGGTGGAATCATCATCGGTTTTGGAATGGGGTTGGCATTACGAAATGGCGGCGCATTAGATGGAATTGATATGTTAGCCGTATTACTTTCTCGTAAATTACCTTTTGGAACAAGTGACCTCATTTTGTTTTTAAATATGTTCGTCTTTATCGTTGTGTCAACAGTCTTCGGTCTTCAAGGAGCCATTCTTTCGGCAATTGCATACTACATTGCCTCTAAGGTAATACATATCGTGGAAGAAGGTTTAAGTGGTTCTAAAACCTTTAAAATTATTACCAATGAACCAGAATTAATGGTAGAGAGGATTCGTGAGAACTTAGGACGTGGGGCGACTTATAATGTAGTGGAAGGCGGTTATACAAACGAAAAATTCAAGGAAATCAATTGTGTGATTAACCGTTTAGAAGAAAGCAAAATGAAAGAAATCATTAACGAAATTGATGAAAATGCCTTTGTTATCGTTTATGACGTAGCAGAAGTTAAAGGTGGTAACTTCAAGAAGCATGATATTCATTGAGGTTAAGCGGGCAGGTAAATAAAGAAAGAGATGTTAAAACGACAGCTCATTGCTGTCGTTTTTATAATGATAGAAGCAATTGAAAAAATATTTGCTATTGAATTGATACTGTCATAAAAACATGCATCCATGCATTTACCTAAATAAGGGGGTGTGATATGCGCTACTTAAAGCGAATGACATCAGGTATTTGGGGGAATAAATGTCCAGGTGATTTAGCTGTCACATTGGACTATTATTCCAAGACAACACGTCTTGTCATGGGTGCTCTGCTAGGATCAGTTGCCGTAATTCTGCAATCTGTCGGCATTTTCACTGGTCTAGGATATATTTTAAGTATGTTGACAACTGGTCCTATTGTCCTAGCCTGTCTTCTGTCCACTAGAATCGGAGTGATGACTTATTTCGTTACGATTTTCCTCTTAACCACGGTCCAGCCAAGTGAACTATTGGTGTTTCCTTTTACAACAGGTTTGTTAGGCTTGAGTATCGGATTTGGTCTAAAGTATTTAAAGAGACACATTTTCATCAATTTATTTGCATCAGTTTGTTTATCTATGGGTATTTGTATTTTACTCTATGGAATAGGTTTTCCCATCCTTGGTCCTTCTGTATCATCGGAATTTAATATATTTATCTTCCTTGCAACCTTTACCTTTTCGATAGTATACAGCCGGATTTGGATGAGAGTAAGTATTTTGGCTATTAACGTGATTCATAAGGCAATCATTCGTGGAACCCCTATTAAGAAGTAGGGGGTTTTCTTGTAGGAATCATAATTGGGTTGTAAAATTACAATGAAACACAAATTTAGGTATTTATATGAATTGATAAAATTATGGAGGCATTCATATGTCAATAGTGGAATTACAGAGAGTATACAAGGGAACATGAGAATACTGCCGATACTAGAACTGAGCGTGTCGAACATGGGCCAGTAAAATTGGAGCAGATAATTATCATCCTACTGCAATTGAATTTGTTATAAACAAGAGACACCAAATGAATTAATTTGGATGCTTTCTCTCCTATTTTATAAAAGTTCATTACTTTTATTCATTATGGAACAATCTCAAAAACCGTACCTTGGTTAAAATCTGCCACCTTCATCGACCCATTAACCCCCAAATATAGTCTGTTTGATCCAGATTACATCCTAAAGTAACGTAATAAGCTGATTGAGTTCCATAATCATAATCGATGTTAATCACCCTAAAATCATTTTGTTTACCATCTGATCTTACACTGGTGTAAGCTAATGACCCTCTAACTTGAGGTTGTGATTCTTTCCGTGCAATATCCGTAAACACAACGCTTCCTGTTAAACCAGGGATTGTATTCCCCATATAAGGCTGGACTCCAGTAAGTGCCGTTCCACTAAACTTATCGGGTCGTGGGTCATTATGAAAATAACTCGTTAAAGGCTGTAGACGACTCCCTGAGAGTGTCACTGCTTCATTGTAAAAAGCAATTGTTTTCTCATCCGAAGTTGGATTTGAAGAACAGCCTCTTATCACTGGAGTAGGAAAAGCACCTTCCCACCCGCGCCAGCCAAAATTAATAAATCCTTCTAGGTTAAGCATAGTATTCATTAAAGAAGCTTGAGTAAGCTGTGTCACCGGTATTGATTTATATTGAGTGAATGAAAAGATTGACTCTACCAAATCCTGTCCGACATTCCCTACATACTTGATATACTGTTGGTAAAACCTTTGAAATGAAATGCCGGGTATGTTACGAACACCTTTGGCGATTACCGTCAGAGTTTCCTGAATGGGAAATGGAAGTTCATTAAAACGTGTGACTATGGGTGGATTATTGATAAATGAATTCTTAAGTACATCGATTTCAAGTATTTTACCAGCGATTTCCATATCATCCTGGCTTAAATTAAAGGGGTCAAAGCCTGAGCCTCCATCTCCCGTTGTTAATACAAGTTTTCCTGATTCAGGTGAGAAGTTTAAACTATTGAAACCATTATGATTTGAAAATGGTCTTCGTAAGTTAAGTAATGTCCTTCGTTTTTGAGGTTGACCATTCGATTGTAAAATCCATTCTTCTACTGTATCAATATGATCATATTGAGCCTCTCTATTCACCCACCGTAGATTTAAGGTATTTGGGTCACATGGATTAGGTTTAAAAGGATCAGGCCCGGCACCTGGACCTTGTGTTCCAGCTACTGAATAATGAAGATAAAACAACCCGTTATAGTAAAAATCAGGATGAAACGCTAGTCCTAGCAATCCCCGTTCATCATAACCACCAGAAGCACCTAATTTTATGACGTGTGGGCGAATATCTAAAAAAGTCCTCACCACTCCGTTTCCTATGTAAAAGATCTCCCCTACCTGGGTTGCAATAAATAATCTTTCCATAGAGTCACCTGGAAGAATAGCTGTTTTTAAGACAGTAGGTAAATTTATCCTACTTACAACGGGTCGCAAACGAACGTTAACCACCTTACATTTCACCCCTTCTACTTGATTTTTCCTATAAGAATATGACTAAAACTTTTCTATTAGTACCAAGTAGGAGGTGACAGGCACCATTTATGCAAAAACCGCTGTTTATGCAGGGTATTTTGCATATTTTCCTAATTTGTTTTTAGATTTTTTCTTTATTTTTTCGATATTTTTAAGAATTGTATGATATCGTTCAATTAGTGTTATGGAAAATTTGCGAAAGTGGTGTGTTTGGAGGTGAAGTATGTCCATTAAAATGAGGTTTCTGTTGTCTTATGTGGGGGTAATTGTTTTTTCAATCTCTTTGTTTTTAGCCGCTGGTTATTTACTTCTTTTTACCATAACCGGCGATGTAAATTCGATAGCGAACTTCTATAAGAAATCTTATTTACAAAAACCTTTGTCTCCTGTTGAGGAAAGTGTATTTCTTGATTTAAAACTTTTGGCGAAAAATAACTCGGAGCAGCTATTAAATATAGAACAACTGAAGAAGATTGAACAGCAAGATATTAAAATTGTTGTTAGAAAAGATAACAACATTGAGTACGCAACTTCCACGTTAGACCAGCAGGCATTGGTTACGTCATTACCTAAGTTTGAAGAAACGAATATAAACACGAGGGATTCCATTAAAATCAATGATTTCTATTTCACGTATGTGAAGTTTGATTTTTATTTTTTAGACAAAAGCAAAGGAAGTATTTTTGTATTAAGGAAGGTAAGTTCGAATGCGCAATTGATTCAAGAGCTGTTTCCCATTTTATTAGGGCTTTTACTGCTTCTGTTTATTATGATTATTGGATTATTAAACTATTTAGTGTCAAGAAGTATCATCAAGCCAATCTCCATTCTAAAAGAGGGTGCAGAACGGATTAAATCGGGCGATTTACATTTTGAAATCAAAACAACCTCCAATGATGAAATCGGACAATTAAATCGAACGTTTGAGGAAATGCGACTTAAACTAAAGGAGTCGATCACCCTCCAGCTTCAATATGAGGTAAATCGTAAAGAACTACTTTCAAATATTTCACATGATTTAAAAACCCCAATTACTTCTATAATCGGTTATGTTGAAGGAATAAAAGACGGTGTAGCAAATACCCAAGAGAAAATGGAGAAGTATTTAACCACCATTCATGGGAAAGCAAGGGATATGGATTCATTGATCGATGAACTTTTTTTATTTTCAAAACTAGATTTAAAGAAAGAGTCATTCACTTTTGAAACGACGGAACTGGTTGAATACATGAAAGATTTTGTAGAAAAGCTTCATCTAGATTTAGTACAAAAAGGGATACAGCTTTACCATCAACCAATGAATAAATCGATATTCGTGACTGCTGACCGTGAGAAGTTAAAACGTGTTTTAGTAAATCTCATAAACAATTGTGTTAAGTATATGAATAAAGATGATAAGTATATTTCTATACATCTGCATGAAGGACCTTTTGATGTTGTTGTAGAAGTGACGGATAATGGCTATGGAATAGAACCTTCAGCGTTACCATACATTTTTAATCGCTTTTACCGGGCAGAAAAGTCTAGGAATTCCCGGACTGGTGGAAGTGGATTAGGGCTAGCCATTTCCAAACACATCATTGAAGAGCACGAAGGAGAGATTTGGGCAACGAGCGAAAAAGGCAAAGGTACGAGTGTTTTCTTTTCTTTGAAGAAAGGTGTGTAAAGATGAAAAAGATATTATTGGTCGAAGATGAAATAAGTATCGCGGAATTACAAAGAGATTATTTAGAGATTAATCAATTTCATGTAGATGTTGAACATTCTGGTGATTCAGGACTCCAAATGGCACTTGAAAATGATTATGATTTAATTATATTAGACATCATGCTCCCAGGAGTCAATGGGTTTGATATATGCAAACAAGTACGTCAAGTTAAAAATATCCCGATTCTGTTTGTTTCCGCAAAGAAAGAAGATATCGATAAAATTCGAGGTCTCGGTTTGGGAGCAGATGATTATATTACCAAGCCATTTAGTCCAAGTGAGTTGGTAGCTAGAGTGAAAGCGCATATAGAGCGATATGAACGACTATCGGGAAGTCAAACAAAATCGAATATGATTAAGGTTAAAGAGATTACGATTGATAAGTCAGCACGAAAAGTTTATCTTAGCGGGGCGGAGACATCGTTCACAACAAAGGAATTTGATTTGTTGGTATTTCTTGTGAATCACCCGAATCAAGTCTTGAACAAAGAACAGCTTTATGAACATATTTGGGGCTATGAAATGGCAGCAGATGTGTCAACTGTGACCGTCCATATCAGAAAAATACGCGGGAAAATTGAAAAGGATCCTGCCCATCCGAAATATTTGGAAACGGTTTGGGGAGCAGGCTATCGATTCAATGTTTAACATAAATAATATAAATACAATCCGTCACATAAGTGATCTGACCCAATAAAGTTAGACAAATATTTTTATGCAACTTTTAAGACTTGAGTTCGGTATTCCACCGGACTCAAGTCTTTTAATTTTGCCTTCATTCGTTTGTGATTGTAATAGTGAATATAATCAGCTAATTCCTGTTCAAAATGCTCTATACTATCAAATTCCTGTAAATAAAGGAGTTCAGACTTTAATAAGCCAAAGAAATTTTCCATGACTGCATTATCCAAACAGTTTCCTTTTCGAGACATACTCTGTTTTATTTGGTGCCGTTCTAGTGATTTTTGATATTGTCTCATTTGATAATGCCAACCCTGATCTGAATGAAGAATTACTTGGTCTCCTGGCTGAAGACGTTCAATCGCTTGGTCTAACATGTCACCTACTAATTTATATACAGGACGGTTCATAACACTATAAGCAATGATTTCCCCATTACACAAATCCAGTACAGGAGAGAGGTAACGCTTCTCACCGAACAGGTGGAATTCTGTTACATCGGTAACCCATTTTTCATTCATTGTTTCGGCAGTGAAATCGCGATTTAAAACGTTTGGAGCGGTTTTGCCTACATTTCCTTTATAAGATTTGAACTTCTTCATACGTACCATACATTTTAAACCCATATCATTCATTAAACCATTAATCGTTTTGGGATCATGACGGAAACCTCTTTTTTCTAACTCTTTCGTGATTCGACGGTACCCATAACGACCTTTATGTTCATGGAAAATCCCTGTTATCGCTTCTTTTACCCTCTCATACTTATCAACCTTATTTAATCGTTTTTCCCACCAATAATACGTAGCACGTGAAATGTCAGCGACTTCAACTAAATCCACGACCTTATACTTATCCTTTAGTTCAAAAATTACTTGCGCTTTGGTTTTGTTTGTAATTTTTCCTGCATCTGAACTAAAGCATTCAACTTTTTTAAGTAGGCAATCTCCATTTCTAAACGTTCGACTTTCGTTTGTAATGCCTCCACTGTTTCTTCATCTGGTCTTGGTTTCTGTGTTTCTGGTTTATTTGTATCTTTCTTCAAGGATGGACGCCCCTTTTTCTTTGATTCTAGGGCATTAATTCCACCTTGTTCAAACTGTAGTTGCCATTTTCGAACCATTGCGTGTGTGGGAAGATTGAATATGGCAGCAGTTTCACGGTAGGATGTACCCATCTCATTTATATAATTAAGTACATCCATTTTAAACTTCGTTGAATAGCTTGTATAGGATTTTATAAAGGCACTTTCTCCATGATGCTCAAATAGGCGAACCCATGCGCTGAAAATACTTTGGTGAACACCAATACCTCTCGCAATTTCCCTTATTGATTCATTCCCATACTTATACCTTAAAACACTATGGATCTTTTCCTCCACTGTAAATTTAGCCATAAAAAAACACCCCGTAAATGTTAGAATGGTGTCTAACATTTACGGGGCAGATCATAAGGTGGCGGATATTTTTTTATAAACATGAAGAAATTTTCTGAAAAAGTTTATCTTTTTTTAAGAAATTCTTTCGAGGGAGTTTAAAATTACGTATTAACATAAATGTAAGGTCAAATTTATAAGGGAGGATAGCAAATAGAAAATACCGATATGGTGGTGAAAATCATGTGGAGGCGCCTGATGATAGTCATTGGAACTATATTCATTCTTCATGGATGTGTCTCAGTTAATGATGGAAATCCAAATATACAGGAGAATGAGATAAAAGTAGGGATTGATGTGGAGGAACAACTGATTAAAGCAGCAAAAGGCAAAGAGGCGGATACCGTAAGAAGATTGATTGAGGAAGGTGTCGATATTAATACAAAGGACTCTGAAGGGCGAACTTCCACCATGATTGCGACATACAACAACGACGCAGAGACTGCAAAAATACTTATTGACGCGGGGGCAGACGTCAACATCCAGGATGATATGGAAAATAACCCCTTCCTGTATGCCGGTGCTGAAGGGTATGTTGAAATTCTAAAACTTACAATTAAAGCCGGTGCCGACCCATCTATAACGAACCGGTATGGAGGAACTGCTTTAATTCCTGCCTCAGAACATGGATATGTAGATGTTATTAAGGAACTTATTACGAATACTGATATCGATATTAATCATATAAATGATCTCGGCTGGACAGCTTTACTAGAGGCTATTATTTTGAATAATGGTGATGAAAAACAGCAGCAAACAGTACAATTGCTAATCGATTATGGGGCAGATGTCAATATTCCCGATCATAATAATGTAACACCTTTACAGCATGCACGAGATAAAGGTTTAAAGGAGATTGAAAATATTTTGTTAAAAGCAGGTGCAAAATAACTTGGTCGTGTAAAGACTTAATCAGGAAACAAAACCATGTAATTGACACCAAAATAAAGAAATGAGGGGACAACAAAATGAAAAAAAAAGCAAAAAGTTTACCATCTATACTACTTGGGTTAACTTTAGTAATATCGGGATGCAGTACAATCACACAAGCACAAACAAATGATCAGAAGCAAGAACAAACTGAAAAAGAGGGAAGTAAACAAAATAAGGAAACCAAAGGACAGGAATTGGCTAATATTCTAAGTAGCACAAATTGGCAAGGCACAAAAGTATATGATAAGGATAAAACTGACTTAACAAAAGAAAACGCAAACTTTATTGGTCTTGCGAAATACGACGATGAAACCGCGAGATATGAATTTTTTGATAAAACGACAAAAAAGAGTCGCGGTGACAAAGGAACGTTCTTTATCACTAATGATGGAAAACTTAGAGTATTAATTTCTGAATCAATGGGATACCAAGCAGTTGTTGAAATAACAGAACTAAATAAAGATATGTTTACCTATAAAAGAATGGGAAAAGATGTGAATGGTAACGATGTAGAGGTATTCGTTGATCATATTCCTTATAAAGAAACAGAACTTGCCTTTACGGACCCAGATAAGACATTGGAAACAAAAACTGGAGAAATTGTTACAGACAAAGATGGAGATAAAATTTTATCATACACGCTATGGCAAGGAACTGTGGCATTAGATGAAAACGGCAATGATGTGTCAGCCTATAATACAAATTTCTTGGGTCTAGCCAAATACGATTTTAAGACAAATAAATATGAGTTTTTTGATGCGAAAACGGGTAAAAGCCGTGGTGATTACGGTTATTACGATGTTGTTCATGGAAATAAGATAAGAGCCCATGTTTCAGTAGGAATGAAGTATGGTGCAGTTCTTGAACTTACAGAGCTGAATGAAAATAAATTTACTTATAAAAGAATTGGTAAAGATAAAGAGGGTAAAAACATAACGATAACTGTTGAACATATTCCATATAAAGGTGATTTTAAGCTAAAATTCACTAAATTTTAAACAAGACCTAATATACAGCAAAAAAGGGAATGGATTTATCCAATCCCTTTTTTGTTTGAAAAATTTAGGAACCATTTCAAAAACAGTACCTTGGTTAAAATCACTCACCTTCATCGATCCATAAACCCCTAAATATAGTCTGGTTTGATCCAAAATAATTTCCAAACTAACATAATACGCGGCTCGAGATCAAAAATCTCCTACGAGAATATAATTAGACCAGTTTTCTTAGTGCCAAATGGGGACGGAGAATTAGGGATACTGGGAAAGTAGTGTTTTGTTTTTGGGAGATAAACCACAGCATAATGGTAAATACTAAAAAAAATTAAAAAAAGGGGATTATCATGGGAGCTATTGAACGAAACGGATTTCGCTTTGTACCAGAATACAGTGTCAGCCACCAAAATGGGGCGATTCATGTCTATAACAAAGACCGCTTAATTGAAGAAATTAAATTTCAGTTTTCAGGAGAATTTCCCGAACTTGATCAAATAGAAGACTTAGTGGATCAATACTGTAACCAGCGTCAAATTTAGAAACCGAATACTAGTTCGGTTTCTTGTTTTTTGATATACTAGAATTACCAAATACTAGTTGAGGAGGGAGAAAGTTGAGTAAATTAACCGCCATTTACCCTCAAGCAATTGAACATACGAAGATTAAAGTAATGGAAGATATGAACCACTATTTAGAGACAAAAGAAAGTCTGCCTTATTTTGAGCAATATTTAACTGAACGTGGACATTATCTTGAACAAATATGGATTAATGTATGGTTAAATAAAGTCACCAATGATGTACCAAAGAATGAGAAAAAGGAGTTTTTACGGGAAAAAGGGTTTGAAGTGCAAGGAGTGGACCGCAAGATTATCAATAAGCTTTTTCGGGATGAAATGAGAGACTTTCAGCCCTTTCATGTGCAGGAATGGACCAGAGAAACTTTCGCCGGAAAAGAAGAAGAATGGGAACAAAGATATCACAAAGCGAAAGCAGATTTTATTAAAAGACAAGAAGCCAACCGCCTGGCCGAATTGCGTCATATTCTTTCAGAAAAAATTGAAGAAATGGCAGCGGATATGCTTGAAAAAGATTATGCTGACCTTTATCTCTATGTTCGTTATTTTACAGCCAAACAGGTAGCTGCGGATATAAAGAACAATGTGAAATTTAAAAATGTAGATACCTTTGCGCTTGAAGAAAAATTAGTGGATGAAGGTCATTTTAATCCTGATTCTTATATAACGGTGGCAAAATTTTTTGAGGAATTGACTGGTGATATTCATAAGACGGTTCACTGGGGACGGAGTTTGTATGAATATCAAACCTATTTTTTTGTCTATGAAAGCCTAATTTCTGACTACTTATCAGAGTTAATCCCTCAAAGGGTTTTGGAACAACTCCCACAGGAGATGAAGGGGAATTTTCAAGAAGCCTTCGGTGAAAAACTGACTACTTCCTACATAAAGGGGAGTATGACGCAGCTTTTGTATGAGGTGGAAGATTATTTTATTGAAGATATTCAAGAGGAATACCTCTCAGACTTATTAAAAATTGCTGGGATACCATTTGATCATACCGTTCATCAGCAAATTTTTGAAAAAGACTTCGCTGAAAGAGAACGTAAGAAAGCAGAGGAAGAGGCAGAATTACAACGAAAAAGAGAAGAAGAAGAACGAATGATGGAGGATATTTTTGGTCAGGAATACAATCCATCGTTTGGAAGAAGGGTTCGGTATGTTCTGCATATCGGAGAAACCAACACTGGGAAAACGCACCATGCCCTCGAGCAAATGAAAGAAGCGAGTAGTGGTTTATATCTTGCCCCTTTGCGGCTATTAGCGCTGGAGGTTTATGAAAAGTTAAATGCAGAGGGAACACCATGCTCGTTAAAAACGGGTGAAGAAGAAAAAATTGTACCAGGTGCAAACCATTTTTCATGTACGGTGGAAATGTTTCATGAAAAGGAAAGCTATGACATCGTCGTCATTGACGAGGCACAAATGATTACGGATAAGGACCGTGGCTTCTCATGGTATAAAGCGATAACAAAAGCAAATGCAAGAGAAGTACATATTATCGGGAGTAGAAACTCAAAACCCATGCTTTTGCAGTTGTTGGGAGATTCGGACATTATCAACCACGAATACAGCAGGGATACACCTTTAGAAGTGGAATCAAAAGAATTTCATATTAAACATGTGAAAAAAGGGGATGCACTGATTTGTTTTTCAAGAAGGCGAGTGCTTGAAACTGCTTCTAGGCTCCAAAGTGATGGGCATTCTGTCAGTATGATTTACGGCAGTATGCCGCCAGAAACCAGGAAAAAACAAATTGAGCAATTTAACAATGGAAAAACAAAGGTCATAGTAGCGACCGATGCCATTGGAATGGGCTTGAATTTGCCTATTCGCAGGATTGTGTTCTTAGAAAATGAGAAATTTGATGGAACAAGAAGGCGGTTATTAACCTCTCAAGAAGTGAAACAAATTGCCGGGCGTGCCGGTCGTAAAGGGATTTATGATGTGGGAAAGGTCGCATTCACCAAGGACATTCGGCTGATGAGGAGATTGCTTAATCAAGAGGATGAACCAGTTCATACGTTTGCAATCGCCCCAACGAACACGGTGTTTGAACGTTTCCAACGGTATTATCGTGATTTAGGAACATTCTTTGAACTTTGGGGGAAATTTAATAGCCCGCCGGGAACGAAGAAAGCTTCCTTGACTGAGGAACGTTCACTATACAACCTGATTGCTGGGACGGAAATAGAAGCACGCTTACCTTTAATGGATTTATATGGGTTTTTGCATCTTCCTTTTTCTAAAAATGAACCTGCATTAACCAGACAATGGGAGGATACGATGTATGCGATTATCCAGGGTACTCCTCTTCCGGAACCGCCATACAAAGAACGAAGTTTAGAGGATCTCGAGTTGGCTTATAAAGCACTCGGCTTGCATCTACTCTTTCTGTATCGATTAGGAGAGCGGACAGAGGCGATTTATTGGGAGCGGCTACGTGAGGAAATGAGTGACAAGGTTCAAGATAAATTAAAAACAGATATCAAAAAGTTCGTGAAAAAATGTAAAAACTGTGGAAAGAACCTTGCTTGGGATCACTCGTTTCCAACATGTGATGCCTGCCATAGTGCAAAGTATAGAAGAACTCGATATGGAGAAGATTTTTAACGGTATGATTTATAATCATACCGTGTTTTTGCGCTATAAAGAAAAATAATTACTTTTTAGAGTAAAGTGTTGTTGCGTTTTAGAGTAACATCGCTTACTATATAAAGTAAGGGGGTGGTAAAAATGGAAGATATTCGATTGAATGTTCCATTGTTGCGAAGAAGAGTGCCAAATCTTACAAGTGCCGCACGTGATGTAGGTTTACGCCCGGCAACTGTATCAAATTTATGTACGGGGAAAATTCCTGTAGGGCGTGCTGAAGTTCGTACGATAGTAGCTTTAGCAGAATTAGCACAATGTAGTCTCGATGAATTAATTTTAAGAGGGGAGAATGTAGAGATGATTGAAACAAAAATTAAGACGTTAGATTTGTTTGCGCCAATCGTTAAGGGAGGAACAATCGGGCTTGTTGCTCGACCGGGAATGGGTCAGTTGGTTGTTCTTGCTGAGTTATTTTATCGTTTTAAAAGAGAGGGTTACGCAACCGTTTTATTAAAACCAGAAAAAGATCATCCAGAGTTAGCGGAAATTCTAGATGATACAGAGATTGTCGCTGAAAGTATTGAAAAGGCTTTAGCGGAAATGTCGGTGGTCGGTAAAAATAAAGAAATCATTTTCGTTGCCGATCGTTCACATGTATTAACAGGAGAAATCTTTGAACTTCAGGAAAAATTACAGGATACTAATCTTAAATCTATTACAACCTTCTTACTCGATTTGAAGGGAGCTTCCGTAGATGAGGACCTTCCATATGGCCCGCTTGAGACATTATGGCAGTTTGATATGGACTTAGCAGCAAGACATCGTTACCCAGCGGTAAACCCAATCTACTCTACATCTTCGGTGTTGGAAGGAGCACACCTAGACCAAAACCACCTAACAATCCAACAAAAAGCCCAAAAGTTATTACGCCGCTACCGTGAATTACGTTCTCTCGTCAATGTAAAAGGCATTAACGGGATACCTTCATCTGAAATAGAGACATTTCATCGAGGCGAGCGGTTAGAAGCATATTTGACACAGCCATTCTATGTCGCTGAAGCCTTTACTGGAATAAAGGGTGAAGAGGTAAGTCTTAAGGATACATTAAATGACGTTAAGAAAATATTAGATGGAACAGTGGACGCAAAGGATATCGCATCATTGAATTTCATCGGAACGATTTAATGGTTCTTTAGGGTTGGAGTGACACATGTGGAAAATGAAAAGGAGTTTCCTGATTAAGGCAGGTTTAAATTAGACGATAACACTCACAAATGTTGATTTATCAATGTTTGTGGGTGTTTTTTTTGAGGGGAAAGCTGAAAAAGGTGACTATGGGAATCGCTCTTTTCACAGCAATCTCCGGTTCAATTATATGGTAGACCGTCAAGGATTGGAAAAAGTGGGAGATATTCTATAAATTTCTGAAGCGAATAGATAAAGAACAATTAATAAGATGACATAAACTTTTGTAACTTTGTAGGAAGACATAAACATACGTAATTAATTTTTTGAAATTTGAGGAGGTTTTATTTTTTATTAGAAACATTTTTGTTTCTTCATACTCTTTAAATATGTTTCCACTTTTTACAAAGTACAATATCTGAAATAGTCGGTCGTTTAATATTATATTTTTCTGCTAATTCATATTGAGTTGCTGTTTTTTGCCTTCCTTGTTTTAAAGCTTCTTCATACTCATTTCTTATGGCCAACACTGTTTGTTCGGTTAATTTTGCTCGTTTATTACCTTCGCCGCGATTTTTTTGCGAAATTTGTTTTTTCCATTCCTCTTTAAAACCACGAACTCTAATCCTGTCACGTAAATGATCTAATTGGAGAGGGGTAAATTTAGGATTACCGTATTTTTCTATTCTTAATTTTGCTGCTTCTTTAGGTTTTCGACTACCGTCTAAATTTTGGTTCAAAATTTCTAATGTCATCGTTCGTCCGATATTTAATCTTTGAGCGACCTTTTTGATACTTAACTTCTGGTCATAATAAAAGTGACCAACTTCTTTTATTAATTCAGGAGTTCTTTTTGTGCTTCTAGTCATTGGAGCCTCCTTGTAATAATTTAAAATTTCCTTTCAAAAAACCACTTTCATTCGAATTAGTAACTCCCATTTAAAAAACAACTACAATCTCTTAAAGTGGATGAATTAATGAACCATTATTAAATAATTCACATTGAACTGCCCGCTTGATAGTCAAAATTTTAACATGGTCTGGTAAAGTAATAAAATTCCAGATATCTTAATAGGTTGTTAAGTATTCCTTAAAGCAATCAAATTTTGCAGTGTTTCATCAATTCGGTAATCAATCATCATACCAAGACCTGGCCCTATGGTAACTTTCGACGAAATGTAAGGCTCTCTGAGCCGACTTTTCTGTTTCTCGGTCATGTCGATGCCTTTCCCTTAACCTACCGGTATATGACTAATAATATTTCAAAATATGTTGGAAAAAATCCAACTGTTTAATATATTGGGTGGTAAGTATACTTAAATAAACTAGAGTAGTATCTAGATTTATTCGATGAATAACATAGTTGTGTTTTTGATGTTTTAAATATCTCATTTTTTTGTTTAAATCTGACTATAACCTAAAATCAAGGCGCAAGATTTTTTGCTTTTAGAAAGATATAAATTATTAATGAAAGGATGAATGGACAGATAATGAGTAATAGATTGATTATTGGAATGGACGGCGGAGGAACGAAAACGAGAGTTATGGTCAAAGAGCGACCAGATGGAGAAACTCTATTTGACCAAAATTTTGGGATGTCAAATTATAATAACATCGGCGTAGAAGGTCTTAGACCAGTATTTCGCGAAATTTATCAAGCTTTATTCTCTTGTTTTCAAGAACAACTACAAGATGCGATTCTCGTACTAGGTTCTGCAGGTGTCGATAGACCGAAGGATGTTGAAATTTATCTGACTGCATTAAAAGAAAGTGGATTCACCTGCCAACTAGAAGTTGTGAATGATGCAGAAATTGCCCTTGTTGGTGGCAATGGAGATCGAAAAGATGCTTTGATGATTGCTGGAACAGGTTCCATTGTTGTGGGAATTGATTCAAAAGGAAAAATCGTTCGCTCTGGCGGATGGGGCGGTTTGATAAGTGATGAAGGAAGCGGTTTCCAAATTGGTCGACATGCGATTGCAGCAGTTATGCAAGAATACGATAAAGTTATTGCACCTACATCCTTTACAGAAAAGTTGCTGGCTCATTTTCAGTTGACTTCTCCAGAAGAATTCATCGATTTATTATATTTGGAAGATAAGCTGCCAGTTGACAAGGTAGCTTCATGTACGCCAATTATTCTAGAAGCATGGGCTAAAGGAGACGAAGCTGCTCGTACGATAGTTGAAGCAGAACTAGAGAAATTAGTTCGATTAGTCGTTGGAATCAGTCGACAAATGGGGTCCGAAAAATTCCGTCTCTCTGTTGCAGGCAGTTTGTTGACACAATCAACAAATTATTTCGGTACGTTAAAAGGGAAGTTACGTGTGGTTTTACCACAAGTAGAGATTTCTACACCACTTTATGATCCAGTATTCGGTGCAATCATTATTGGTGCGAGGCTACAAGTAAATACAAATTAAATAGTAAGGAATGTGGCGTAAAATGCGTGAAATAGGAATTAGTGTGTATCCTAACTTTTATCCTTTAGATCAAATCAAAGATTATTTGGAAAAGGCCAATTCGCTTGGTTTTAAAAAAGTATTTGTTTCACTAATTTTAAATAATCATGGTTTTGAAGGTGCAGAGGATGTAAATGCAAACACTTGGAATGACATACTGAGTTACTGTAAAGAACTTGGTATGACAGTATCAGCTGATATGAATGATGAAGTTTTCAACGAGTTGGGCTGCACATTGAACGATCTTTCAGCGTTACAAAAGATGGGCATCACAAAACTCCGTATTGATGGAGGTTTTACGAGCGACGAAATTGCACTTCTTTCAAAAAATCAGCAGGGGATTCAAATAGAAGTAAATGCCTCGATGTCTTCTTCTGATAATCAGAATGGAAATGCTTTACGTGAATGTCGTGCATTTTTAGAAACGATAGAAAAAGAAGGAAATATTGGTCAACTAACTGCCTGTCACAATTTTTTTCCACTGCCAGATACAGCATTGTCTCTTGAGGACATTCGTCCAATTAACGGCTTGTTTGCCTCATTCGGTGTGCCGGTCGGTGGGTTTGTTGCATCGCAACTTTCGCCTAAAGATTTGCACCACTTAGGACATGGGGTTTGTACCATTGAAAAACACCGCTTTTTGCCTTGTCATATTTCTATGCTAGAGTTATTTGCCAATGGTTTTGAAGATGTGATAATTGGTGACTCATTTGCGGATCTTTCAGAGCTTACCGAAATGGCAAGATGTTACAAACAAGATTATATAGAGATTCCAGTTATTTTTAATCCGTTTGTTCCTCTAAATACAAAAATGAAAATTCAAGAGTCAATCCTACTTTCAAGAGTTGATCAGCCTGCCAATCTCATTCGGGCGACTGATACGAGAGGAATGGAAGTGCCTCCTTGCTTTTGTGCACCAAGAGGAAAGTATACAATCTCTGTTTTAAATAATAGAAGTGCACAATATGAAGGGGAATTACAAATCTCATTGAAAGATTTAGGACCATCTGTTGAGCACAATGTCATTGGATTTGTTCATCCTTTTGCAAAAGATTTATTGCCTTATCTTTTAGCAGGCAGAAATAAATTCCGATTAGTAGAATATAAGTGAATATTTTTATAGTAGATAAATGATTTTAGATTGTGTTTAAAACAAGGTAATAAAATGTGTATGAAACCAGAGGGGGTGGAATGGTGAAAAGCGCCATTATACTTGCGGCAGGCAAAGGTAGTAAAATGTTTCCTTTCAATGCGGTTCGCTCCAAAACAACAATAAAAATCGGAGGAAAGTCATTAATCCGCTATAACATTGAATCCATTGTGGCAATGGGAATAAAAGAAATTGTTGTTGTCGTTAATGAGGAACATCAAAGAGAAATAGAAAATCTTTTATCAGATATAGAAAACGTTATATTTGTAACAGATCAGACAAATCTAGGAAGCGCAGAAAGTCTGGTAAAAGGAGCGGAAAAACTCTCTGATACTAAGGACTTTATCGTTCTCTATGGGGATACCATCGTTGAACAAAAGGATTTAGAAAACTTAGTGAATTCTATAAAACCTGCTGTGTTGTTGAAAAATTTGGAGGAATCGTCTAGAAACTGGATTGGTGCGAGTATTGAGAATGGGTTTATTCAATCGATTGGTGCCCACTATCGTGGGAACAGCATTACCCATCAATTTGCAGGATTTCACTTTGACGATACACTTTTAGATTATGTGAAAAGAACTCCAGATTATTTTCCAGATGTAAAAGTAGGTGTAGGTGTTCCCAAAGAGAGATATATTGAAGCTGGACTTCTGAAATCGCTTGATAAAGTAAAATTGAAAGCGATCGAATGTAGTGGATATTTCTTTGATATTGACAAACCTTGGCATTTGTTAGAAGCGAACCAATTTATGGTGGATCATTTTTGTAATGCGCTACAAGAGAACCAACTCGCAGAAGGTGCGACGATCTCAGCAAATGCAACCATTCATGGCCATGTAAAACTGGGCAAGAACTCCTCAATTGGTGATCGAGTTGTCATTCACGGCAACCTGCTTGTGGGTGACAATACAATCATTGATAATGGAGCTATTTTTAATGGCAATGCTGTGATTGGTGATCATACAAAAATTAGTAATTACTGCATTATTTACGATGGAGTATCGATAGGATCAAATTGTATATTCGACCATTGTGCAGAGTTCCTTGGTGGAATGGTGATGGATAAGGTATATCTTTACCACTATGGCGAGTTTTATGGTGCTATTGGGAGTCATACGGATATCGGAGCAGCTACCGTTTGCGGAACATTACGCTTTGATGACGGAGAAACTGAACACGTTGTGAATGGACGAAAAGAAATACCCTTACATTTTTCAAATGCTGCTTATCTTGGCGATTATTGCAGAACGGGCGTGAATACGATAATTATGCCTGGTTGTAAAATAGGTGCTTATAGTGTTCTCGGAGCTGGTGCTATCATAGATAAAGATATCGAAAACAATAGTCTTGTTTTCGTGAAACAAGATCTAATTATTAAAAAATGGAGCGAAAATAAATACGGCTGGTAATAGATAGATTAGAAATTCTCGAAACCTATTGACTCTGTAACTCAAATCAATAAAAGAAGGAATAGTGATAATGGATAATTATTATCAATATGTAACAGCAAATCTCGAAAAGCTGTATAAGACACAGATTAAAAAAATGGATGAAGCAGCCACATGCATTTTTGAAGCACTACAAAATGGAGGTCGCTTTCTTGTTACAGGTTCAGGTCACTCCCATATGTTTGCAGAGGAATTTTACGTAAGAGCGGGTGGATTTGCACAAGTATCGCCTATTTTACCAAATGAGTTTTTTTTACACGATCATCCTTTAAAAAGTACTGTGATTGAACGCTTAGAAGCCTATGCAAAAGTTATCTTTGATTTATATAAAATCAACTCAAAGGATGTACTTGTCATTGCTTCTAATTCGGGAAGAAATGGTATGACTGTTGAGCTTGCAAAAATGGCACAGGAATGTGGTACAAAGGTCATTGCTTTTACAAATCCGAATCATCCTGCAGGCTCAAAATCAAGACACAGTAGCGGAAAATATCTATTTGACTTCAGTGATGTAGTTATTGATAGTTGTACTGGACCTGGGGATGCTCACTTTTATGTAGAAGAAGCAAACACAGGTATGGGGGCAACTTCTACTATGGCGGGAGCTTTTGTTGCTCAAACCATTTCTATTTTGTTAGCAAAAAAGTACCATCAAGCTGGAATGAAACCGCCAGTGTTTAAGAGTTCTAATGTTGATGGCGGAGATGAATGGAATAAAGAACTTTTTGCGAAGTATTATGGTGTTTAATTTTGCCCACCGAAAGTAACTAGAAAAGTGAATATGTGCTGAATGAGAAAAGCGTTCCCAAGTCATGGGAACGCTTATTTGGCTTACAGGGTATTTTCCATGTACTGGATACGGAGGAAAATTTGAGGGATATATAAGCATTACTTAACATGTATGAAGTAATTCTTAATTTTTAAACGTGTAGAACTATGTTAAGATTCGTTCGGATTATGTTTTAAAGTTGTAGATAGTGCTATTTAGCTTCAAATTAATGAGTTAGACTATTAAGTTGTTCCAAATTGCTAGGTATATTGGAAAAAATCAAACTGTTAAATGTATTTGTCGGGAAGTAAACTTAAACCAACTAGAAGAGTATCTAGAGTGATGAGGTAATGTATGCGACGAGATTTAATTTTACAATATTTGTATCAAAAAGGTAAAACACTTACATCGCATGAACTTGAATCAGAATTCGCCATTTCAAATCGGACATTACGAAATGAATTGAAAGAATTAAACGTTATTGGAGAAAAATCTGGATTTGTTATTCAGAAAAAACGTGGTGAAGGATATTTACTTCATGTAGAAAATCAAGAAATGGTTCAATCGTATATAGAAGAAATTAAGGGAGCTTTAGCCCCAGATTTACCTCGTGTTCGTGTAATCAATATTATTATGCTATTGCTTCAAACGACTGAGTTTCAAACCATTGATATGTTTGCTGATAGCCTAATGATTAGCAGATCGACAGTTCTTAGTGACATGGTTGAAGTTGAAAAGCAAGTTAGGATTTTTGATTTAAAAGTAGAAGCAAAATCACGTTACGGTGTTCGTTTACTAGGTGACGAAACAAATTTTAGAAGGGCGTTTTCCTATTTCTTAAGTCAAAAAGAAACAGGATTGTTAAAAAAATCTAATTACCTAAATTTCGAGAAAGCGTTTCCATTCGAAGAAATTAGAGCTGTTTTGAGTGAAGAGGTACAAATCAATCATTTGAAATTAAGTTATTTTGCCCTTGAGAACATTTTAGTGCATATTCAAATACTCTCGTTTCGAGTAACTCAACACAATTTTATATTGCCTAATCAAGAGAAGAAGTTAGATGTTTCCCTGATTAAGCCATCTTATATGAATATAGCCAAGAGAATTTGTGAAGTACTTTCTGATCTATATCATGTTGTACTACCAGAGAGTGAAATTATCTATCTTGCTGCACATATAAGTGGTAAATCTAGTGTGGATGATATTGAGGAACAAGAAAAGAATGATTTGGAACAAAAACTAAAGCATTGTTTTGAAAAATTAGATCAAACTTTCTTGACACAGTTTACAGGTGATCAGCAACTTTTGGACATGCTTTTGATGCATATGTATCCTTTGTTAAGAAGAATATATTTCAACTTAAAGCTTACAAATCCATTGATAGATGACGTTTACAGTAGATATTCTGACGTCTTTATGATTGCTTTAAAATTTTCTGAAATGATAAAGGAAATATGGGGATTTGAACTTTCTAGTGATGAAATGGGATACATTACCATGCATTTTGCAGCTCATATGGAAAGAGAGAAGCAAAAACAATTAAGTTCCTATAAGAAAATTCTACTATCGTACGGATCAGGAGCAGGATCGGCTGATTTACTTAAAATGAAACTCGAAACACTTTTTCAAGGTGCAACCATTAACGTCGTTCTATACAGTGAACTTCAATCGGTTCATCTAGAAGAATATGATTTATTAGTTTCATCCCATCCGATTCGGTTTGACAATAGTTCAATTCCGTATATTCAAGTAGCACCAATACTAAATGAGACAGATATCCAGAGAATTCGTCGTACGCTTACTAGGTATCCAGCGAGTAGAGTTAAGGAAAATGCACCAACACTCTTATCTCTGTTTCATTCAGAAATGTTCTATATAGAAGATACTAGAGAGTCGTTTGACTACAAAGCTTACATTAAAGAAAAAGCGAAAAGAGTTGTTGAATTGGATTTTGCAACACCGGACTTTCCTGAATTAGTTGTCGAAAGGGAAGAAAAAATATCGACGATTCTCCAAAATGGGATAGCAGTGCCACATGCATTAAAAATGGTTGCTATTCAGGATTCTGTAAGCGTTGTGATTTTTAAGAATCCACCGACTTACGATGGAAAGGTAGTACAAATACTTTTTTTAATTAATCTGCGTGCTGGAGACTTGTTTTTACACAAGGAGTTAAGTCGATTAGTTTTACATTTAATGGAGCATCCCGAAGCGAAACAGAGAATTCTGAAGTCAACTAACTTCAATGATTTTCAATACGAGGTTTCTAAAATATTATTCTGCTAGACTAACAAGATTCTGCCAATCAAATGAAAGGGGGTGATAGTAGAAGGGGAATGAAGGGTTTAGAATGTATGGTTAAATCTATGAGTTAGAAAATGGATTCGAATTTATTATATAGGAGGAAGATTAATGAAGAGAAGTAAATCGCGTTTTGGTAAACCTGTTACGGCTGCTGTTTTAGCTGCTTCAATCGTTGCTGGTAATTTTAGTGGTGTAGTTGTTAAAGCTGCTCCTAATCCTGCTATTTCAACTCAATCTTTTACAGTAGCTCCTATTTCAACTGGCACAAGTATTTATATGAACACTACACATATCACTCATGCAAAACCTACTGGTTTAGATACAACAAAGCCAGTAAAATGGACAACTTCTGATCCATATGTTGCCTATGTTGATATGGTTGGCAACGAAAAAGGTGATTTCAGCGGAAAGATTTTAGGCGTATCTGGTGGTACGGCAATCATCACTGGTTCTGGATTAGATGTAAATGGTAACACTAAAACTGTGAATATTACAGTTACTGTACTAGAGTCACAGAAAACTACAAATCTTGAAAAGGTAGTTTACTATTACAATGCAGGAGATCCGAAAATTCCGGCTGCTCTTTATACAACGAATTGGAAAACAACAAATATTCCTACTGCTCCAGAAGGAACTAAATTTCCTTCCCAAAGCTATGTTGGCTATGTAAATGGAGAAAATGGCGTAAAATGGTTAATTTCAAAAGATACTCTAATCAAGTCAAACGATAAAATTATTCTTGGTGATGAGAAACCTCATGGAGTAATTACTGGTATCGTATCTGATGCAATTACACTCTATGATCCTAACTTGTCTTCGGCTGATCAAATTCAATACTTGCAAGGTGGAAGATATATACCTCAAACTGGTGAATCTTCAGGTTCTGGTACTAATAATAATGGTGCCGCTGCAAAATTTAACGCCAAAGAAGTGATTACCAACATCATGCCTGATGGTAATAATGGACTTTGGATTCTTGGAGAAAAAGGAAACGCAACTCACATTGTGAGAAAGCAAATGTCCTTACAAAGTAAAGCATTACTTCAAACAGAAATTTCAAGAAACTATACAGACAGGTACGGATTCCAATCTGGTAATATGAGATTCACTACTCAAGAGGACATGATTAAAGCGCTTATGACAGCTGATAAAGATGCTGCTAGAGGAAACTATGATACAGACAATGATGGTCTTTGGACGACGATGTATGCTTCTGGTGAAATCTGGAGATACAACTACATGAAAAATACATTTGGTCCGAATGATGAAAGAACAAAAGATGCAAAAGCATCTGCTATTCGTGCAGTTGAATCAATCGTAACACTTGGCTATATATCTGGTACGCAATTAAAAGTTACTTCTCAATACAATGTAAACGACTATGTGTACGTTGTTAACTCTTATGGTGGAAACGTAAAAACTATCGCTGAAGCAAAAGCATGGCTTACTGCTAACGAAGGAAAGCCAGTATTCGTTGATGAAAAGGGTAAATATACTTTGACTAACACAGGAAATCCTGCTTCAGCTGGTTTCTTTGCTCGAACGTACAAAGTAGACACAAGTAACAATGGCGCTACAATTCCAGAAGCTAGGACATGGGATAATGCATGGATTCAAAAGAAGGCAGGACAAGCTGTTGATATTAATGGAAATACAGTTTGGTATAATGTCCCTGGATCTTTCAAAAATGGAACTCAAACTGATCTTAAAGCATATGACACAGTTGCAGTACCTCCACGTTTAACAGAAATATTTGCAAACCAAAACGAAGGTTTTGATGCGGATTCAATGGATTTAGACTCAAATAAAGTTTATTACAAAGCAACAACATCTACAGATGAATTAGTAGGTCATTATTTTACATTAGACCTAGCATATAAAGCATTCAAAGAAGATGATCCAGAACTAGCAGCGCTTATCAAAAATGATATGATTAACCATACAAATGCACTAGTTCTAAACAACTATTTCCAATTGACTGTTAATGGTGAGAACCCAGCTGAATCTCGTTTTGCTAGTGGTTCTGTTCCTGGAAATGGATTAAACGGTCCAAATGCTCCTACTAGGTGGGCAAATATGAACCCTGAATACCTTGATGGTAATAAGGATGCATGGGGAAGAGACGCAGACTATGAAGACGGTCCATTAAATGCGCAATTACAGTTACAAGCACTTGTAGTTGCAAGAGATTTGGGTACGTATACTCCTGAAGAAAAAGCAATCCTTGAAGATCAAGGCATTGATGTAATTGAACCACTTGATTTTGCAAACGAATACAAAGTAATGAATGGCGTAAAAGCATCAGAAAAAGCTAATGAACACAATGATTTTGAAGTAAGATATCCAAAAACATATAACTCAAAATCGATGCTTGATATGACATTACAATATCTTGCAAGATACTTTGGTATTGCTGCTCATAACGGTGATGATATCGGTGTAAGTGGTGTAACTCACGAATCATACATGAACTATTCTGATGAAGAAGAAGAAGCACTAGCATACTACACATTATCTCACCATGCTGATAAGTTTAACGGTGACGAAATCTTAGAAGGCATGAACCAATGGTGGACAAACGAAAAGAGAGAGAAAAACCCATTCATGACAACTTTCTACGCGGCTTCTCTAGGTGCATTGAAAGCTAAAGGTATTGATATCGGAAACGCACAAGTTGACCTTGCTGGTTCAGAGTGGTATATGACACGTATTCCTAACAATTTCATGAACTTTGATGTATTATCAGCAAACAGAAATGACGTAACACACGTAGCACCAAATCTTATGGTTGACCAATTAATTCCTCGTGATGAAGTTATGATGTCCAAGTACAACACAAACATTTTTGGAACGATGGATAGAAGAACGATTGACTCTGGTAACAGTTTAACAATGGAATCTTCAACTGTCATTTCAATGCCTTACTGGATCACTCAAAACCCTGAAGATGCTGCTTATGTAGAAGATTTAGGATCAGAAGTTACTGCACCAGTAAATAATGGTACAGAAAGCCTTGAATACCCAACTAATCTAGCATCTATGAATCCTCATGCTAAATATAATGCAGACACACATACATTTACAATTAACGTGGGTGACTCTGTAAAGCTTGATGCTAAAACAACAGGATATATTAAGAATGTGTCTTGGGCAACGAATGCTTGGGATCAAGCAGGATATATAAATGGATTACCTACACAAATCAATGCTGAAGCAGATGTATTTCAAGTGATTGACCTAAGAAATATAGCAACATACGGTGATGAAGGAAACGTAAGACCAACGGATTTAAGTGTAAATGGCGAGTACTATGGTGCTTATGCAACTGGTTTAAAACCGGGAACAGCTACCGTTACGGCGTATGTTATTGATGGATTCTTTAGAACGCCTGCTAAAATAACATACACAATCAATGTTGTTGATCCTAAGAAATCAGAAAAACCAATTGCTCCTACTAAGCTTGACAAGAATTCTTTTGCCTATCCAACATGGTTGAAAAATGCAATGGCTGATTCAAAATTAAATACAGATGGAAACAAATTTGTAGAAGTTAGTTACGAATCATCTTCACCAGACGATGTAGCTGTTGATAGTGAAACTGGAGAGGTTACGTATAAAACAGATAAGCAAGCTTTCATCATTGCTACTGTTGTATACTCTGCAATGACAATTGATGGAGAGCCTAGATTTGAAAACGATAGCCACGTGATGACTTTTGTAAGACCTGTTTCTAAGAATTCGCATCATAAATAATATTAATGTAAACAGTATCTGCGTAACTATACTATTTGCCAAAGCTCATTAATATTATCCCTTATTTAAATTAAATAAATTTTTTTAAAAGGATCTTGGTATAAGGGGAATTTCTGATTTACCAAGATCCTAATCCTTTTAGGAGTGATAATTCAATGAAAAGTAATTTTTTTGAAGAGAAATTTTTACCAATTGCTTCGAAAATAGGTAATCAAAGACATTTGCTTGCCTTACGTGACGGTATTATGTTTGCAATGCCTCTTATGATAATTGGTTCGTTTTTCATTATCGTAGCTTGGTTAGAAGCAGAATGGTATCAAAACTTCATGGCAAAAACCTTTGGTGACAATTGGAATGCTTTTGGAGACATCGTTTATAACGGTACAATGGGTATCATCGCATTAATTGCTGTATTTGGTGTAGCATTTTCACTAGCAGGCAGTTATAAAGTCGATGGAAAGAATATTGATGGTGTTCCAGCTGGTGTTTTAGCATTAGCAGGATATTTAATTGTTAACATTATGAGCACTTTCACGGTTGATGAAGAAAGCGTATCCGCTTGGTCACCTGATATTTTTAGTGCACAGTATTTGTTTGTTGGATTAATTGTTGCCATTATTACCGCTGAAATTTATCGTTTCTTCTTACAGAAGAAGATAGTCATTACGTTACCAGATACTGTACCACCAACCGTTTCACGTTCCTTTACAGCACTTATTCCTGGTTTGGTTATTATTATTTTCTTCTTATTTATTAGATTTATATTTGCGCAAACTAGTTGGGAAACTTTTGCAACTTTTATACAGGTCGTTGTCACACAACCATTTACGATCTTAGGTTCAACCTACATTGGTACGCTTATCGCAAGTTTAATGGAACATCTCTTATGGAGTTTTGGAATCCATGGTTCATCCATCATCACTTCTGTTATGGAACCTATTTGGATTACAAATGCAGATGCAAACTTAGCAGCAGTAAAAGAGGGTGCAAAGACACTGCCGCATATCATTACGTATACATTCTATGAGAATGGTATCTGGATGGGTGGATCAGGTGCTACGTTACCAGTTGCTATCTATATGATGTTTTTAGCAAAATCAAATCTTCTAAAGAAGGTTGGACGTTTGGCGATTGGACCTTCCATTTTTAATGTCAACGAACCAATTATGTTTGGAGTTCCGGTTGTCTTAAACCCATTCTTAATGATTCCTTTCATGCTGGCACCAGTAGCAGTATTAACCGTTACTTATTTTGGTACGTCAATGGGAATTTTCCCACAAACGACTGGTACGATTATTCCATGGACAACACCATATTTCATCAGTGGTTATCTTATGACTGGCGGTAAAATTATGGGTGTAGTCATGCAATTGGTTGCTTTTGCAGTTGCCTCTACAATTTGGTTCCCATTCATTAAGATGTGGGATAAGAAAAACTTAGAAATGGAGAAAGCTAATAATATTATAGATTCCAAAGGAAATCTTAATTTTTAGCGAATACTTACTATGGACATGAAAAAGAAAATATTTACTCAGATTCGATTAAAAAGAATAGCTGCTTTTGCCCTAGATGCGGTGATTGTCTCAATCCTACTTTCAATTGTTTATCGAATAACAGGTTTTGCAAACTTTCCTGGAGTCTTAACAAAGATGATTGAAATTCAAAAAACAATGAGTGAAGCAGCTAGTCAAGAGGCTACTGTACAGGTAATGGCTCTTTTTAATGAAGCTTTTCTCCAATCGCTTCTAATCTGGTTTTGTTATGATGTCTTAACAACCTTATTATTAAGAGGTTCTACAATTGGGAAGATGATTTTTCGATTGAAACTAACACATATCAATAACAAAAATGGTAAGCTTGCTTATGGATTATTAGTGATTGTTAGAAGTTTCTTTAAATTTTTATCGATGTTTCTTTTTCAGGGCCTTCCATTTTTGATATCCGTTATAAGCATATTTGCTAATCCAAACTCATTAGCTGCACACGATCGATTAGCTCGATTAGTCGTAGTCAATAAGAACGACGTTACTAGCTTAGAATAGAAGGGGAAAAAATAATGAATATTTTACTTTGTTGTGCTGCCGGCATGTCTACAAGTCTAATCGTTACAAAAATGGAAAAAGCTGCTGCGTCAAAAGGGATTTCAGCACATATTTGGGCAGTTTCTGAATCAGTTGTTCGCTCAGAAGTCGAAGAGGCTGATGTATTATTGTTAGGACCACAAGTACGTTTTCTTTTGAACGAAATGAAAAACATCTGTGGGGAGAAAAACATTCCAGTTGAAGTTATTGATATGATGAATTATGGCATGTGTGATGGTGAAGCTATTCTCGAGCAAGCAATAAAACTAATAGAAAATAAGTAGATACAGATCAAAAGAAGTGTCTCTTCTTATATAATGCCTTTTGAAAGCAAATGACTTTGAGTTCAAAAGGCATTATGAATGACATGAAAAAAAAACATTATAATATAAAAAATTTTAAGTTTGAAAATTTTATAGAATACAAGAATACCCAAAGGGGTTTTTAACATAGAAAATTTGTGGTCATAAGCTTACAGAGTTTCAAAATTTCTCTTGAAAGAGGAAGGAGGTCAGTTTTATGGTAAAACATGAAACAGAAATTTTTACATTGATTTTACATGGTGGAAATGGTCGAAGTGCAGCAATGGAAGCCATTCATGCAGCAAAAGAACAGAATATGGATTTAGCACGCAAGAAATTAAAAGAAGCAAGTGATTCTTTAAATGAGGCACATCATATTCAAACATCGCTCATTCAATCAGAGATTGGTGGAACACCAACAGAAATTTCACTTTTAATGATTCATGCCCAAGATCACCTGATGAATGCGATGACCGTAAAAGACTTGGCAAAAGAGTTCGTTGACTTGTATGAAAGGGGCCTTAAGTAATGTCAAAGAAATTTAAAGTTGTGACAATTGGTGGGGGCTCTAGTTATACGCCGGAACTAGTTGAAGGCATTATTAAGCGTTATGAAAAAATACCAGTTACAGAACTTTGGCTTGTTGATATCGAAGCAGGTCGCAAAAAATTAGAAACAGTTGGTGCGCTAGCAAAGCGTATGGTCAAAAAAGCTGGGGTTCCAATTGAGATTCACCTTTCGTATGATCGTCGTGAGGCTTTGAAAGATGCTGATTTCGTTACGACACAACTTCGTGTTGGGCAATTGGCTGCACGTGCACTTGATGAAAGAATTCCATTAAAACATGGTGTTATCGGGCAAGAAACCAATGGTGCAGGTGGTTTGTTTAAAGCGCTCCGTACGATTCCAGTAATTTTAGATATTTGTAAGGAAGTTGAAGAGCTTTGTCCAAATGCGTGGGTACTTAACTTTACAAACCCTGCAGGTATGGTGACAGAGGCAGCATTAAGATATTCAAATATTAAGAAATTTATTGGCCTTTGTAATATTCCGATTGGAATGGAAATGGGTATTGCAAATCTATTAAATGTGGATCACTCTCGTGTTCGGATTGATTTTGCTGGTCTTAATCATATGGTTTTTGGATTAGAGGTTTATCTAGATGGAGTGAGTGTAAAAGATAAAGTTCTTGAAATGATCATGGACCCTGCAAATGCAAGTTTTGTAAAAAATATTGACGCAGAGGAGTGGGCACCTGAATTCCTCAAAGGTATCAATGTCATCCCATGCTCATACCATCACTACTACTATAAAACATCTGAGATGTTGGCAAGAGAATTGAAAGAATTTGAGTCTAGTGAAACACGTGCAGAAGTCGTACAACGGATTGAAGCATCTCTATTTGAAAAATATAAAGATGAAACGCTAGATGTAAAACCACCTGAGTTAGAAAAACGTGGCGGGGCATACTACTCCGATGCGGCGTGTCGTTTGATCTCATCGATTTACAATGATACGCGAGATATTCAACCATTGAATACAATGAACAAAGGGGCAATTTCAGGCCTGCCATATAACAGTGCTGTTGAAGTTAGCTGTGTCATTACAAAGGATGGTCCAGTACCATTAACGATGGGAGAAATGCCAGTTCCAGTTCGAGGATTGATACAAACGATTAAATCTTTTGAACAGATGGCAATTGAGGCTGCGGTAGAAGGAAGTCGTGAAAAAGCAATCGTTGCATTGACGATCAATCCGCTTGTTGCAAACGATAAAATGGCTATAGCGATTGTAGACGAAATGCTAGAGGCACACAAAGCATATTTACCAAGGTTTTTTAAAAAATAGCCAATCTGATTGTCAGGTATTTTATCTGATTTCTTGATAATAGAAAAAAGTCGTATACACTTAAAGCAACGTTGATACATAAAACCCACCGGATCATTATTCGGTGGGTTTTGTTGATGATCAATAAAGTTATTTAAGAGAGCTTTATCATTGAACAATCGATCAATTCGAATGTAATAAGTTCTATAAGCATTTTAAAAATCAAAATTAAAAAATAGAGGAATTAGGTAGCCTCTGTTTTTAGTGCTCTATCAAATTATCGAACTAAGGCTGGGTATAAATATTACTTAGCCCCAAGTCCTCCATCAATACCTAATATATTTCCATTACAATAATCAGAGGATGCCGAAGCAAAATAAATGACAGCTCCAGCTATATCACTATCTCTGCCTAATCTCCTTGAAGGAGTCTTAGTACCTTCCCCGCCCAATCTATTTGCAAGTGTACCTTCTACTTGTGGATCATTCATTCCAGTAGTCATGATTCCAGGTGCGATAGCATTCACAGTCAGTCCATGACGAGCCCACTTGACTGCAAGGTCCTTCGTTAACGTGTTGACTGCACCTTTACTTGCTGCATATCCTACAGAGTCTACTACTTCTGGGTCTGTACCCCTAGTTGCGACAGTTGAAGAAACGTTAATGATTTTTCCGTATTTATTTTCAATCATATGTCTTCCAACAGCCTGACACATTAAGAATGTACCTGTCAAATTTGTATCAATCATAACTTGCCATTCTTTAACAGGCATCTCCGTCGCTGGGATTTCATAAGCTACTCCGCTAGCGTTGACTAAAATTTCGATCTTGCCAAATTGAGAAATTACTTTCTCTACAGCTTGTCCAACAGATTCAGGATCTGTTACATCCAATGCAAGGGCAAATGCTTGTCCACCTAACGTTTCAATTTCTTTTACAACGTTCTCGCAAACTTCTAAACGACGTGAACCTACTACAACGGTAGCACCAGCTTTTGCAAGTGCAATTGCCATTTGACGGCCTAACCCGCTCCCGCCCCCAGGTACGATTGCTGTCTTCCCTGTTAAATCAAAAAATTGGTTCAATGACATGCTGATTCCTCCTGTATTGGAAATATTTGAAGATTTTAAAATCTTATTACTATTCATCATACTCATAAATGATAATGAAATAAAATTAATGATTTTAATGTGTAAGTAAGTATTACTAATATTAAAAAAGGTGTACAGCTATGAATTTTGAACAAGGGTCTTCAAGAACAAATCCCCCTTAAGATAGTCATGGAGAATGGCTATTAAATAATTCCAAAAGGCTATAGGTTCTTATATTGTTGCAATTAGATTATATGGATTTCCCCAAGTTCTTTTTGCATAAAACATAAGCCATAACAACAAAATGTTTAAAATTTATACATATTTAAGCGATAATGCCACTCATTTTTTATTCGTTTTGTATCAAATTCCCCCAATTTACTACAGAAAAAACCTAAAGTAAAATAAAAAGTAGTAAATTGTCGAAAAATTTATAAAAAAAGAATTTATCATTTGGGAGGGGAATTGTTTTGGGGAAAAATAGGTTTAATAAAATTCTTACTACGACAACAATGGGGCTTTTATTGATGTCCTCTGTCGTACCTTATAATGTTTTGGCTGAAAGCCCAAGCCAAAGTACCATCCAAGGTACGCTTCAAAGTAGTTCATCTCAAACAGGGTCATTAAATTTAACCCAAGCGCAGATCGAGGCTATGAACAAAATTAATACTGAGAATGATATAACCATTTCTCCAAAAATTAACGTCAACAGCTCTGAGCCTGTACGCGTTATTGTGGAATTTAAACAAGCTCCAGCAGAAGTCTCAGTCATTCAGGAGCAAATATCCGGAAATGAGATTTCGTTATCAGACGCTACTAAAAAGGTAAAGGAAAGTCATAAAAAGTTTAAAGATTATGTTCAAACATTAGCTAAACAAATAGAAGGAGTTAGTGCTGTAACTCCGTTTAATTCTACTAATCTATCAACTATTAAAATTACGAATGAATACAAGCACGCGTTTAACGGGGTAGCGATGACACTCCCAGGAACCGATGTAGAAAAATTACTAGAGTCAGGCTTAGTAAGTCGAATTTATGAAGATAAAGTTGTAAAAATTGATCCAATTGGTCCAGAAGGTTCAAATACTAATAGTTTAACAGCTGGTAATGGACAATTGAAATCAAATTCAGCGACAATCAATCAACAAAGTGTGTCGGTGCAAAGCACTGCTACAAATACGTTGAAAGAGAATTCAATACCACTTCCTGGTATTGAAGAATTGCATAATGAAGGTGTAACGGGTGATGGAATTAAAGTCGGTGTCCTTGATACGGGTATTGATTATAATCATCCAGATTTAAATAATGTATACAAAGGATATCGTAAAAAAGATGGAGAAGATCTAACTACAATTGATCAAACAACGGTAAAGGGTTGGGATTTCGTTGATAACGATGCTGATCCAATGGAGACGACATATCAAGATTGGTTAAATTCAGGATCGCCTAATTATGGTGAACAGACGTATTATACTTATCATGGTACTCACGTAGCAGGCACGATTGCAGCGCAAGGAGAAAATCCGGTTGACAATCCAGCTTTAGGTGTAGCACCAGATGTTGATTTATATGGCTACCGTGTGTTAGGTCCATATGGACAGGGATATTCAAGCAGCATTATTGGTGGTATTGATAAAGCGGTACAGGATGGTATGGACGTTATTAACCTTTCATTAGGTGTGGCACTGAACGATCCGTTAATAGCAGAATCCGTTGCGATTAATAATGCTACACTTGCTGGAGTGACATGTGTCATTTCAGCAGGAAACGCAGGTCCAGGTGAGAAAACGCTTGGTTCGCCGGGAACGGCAGCATTAGCCATTACAGTTGGAGCAAGCGACTTCCCAATGGTGATTCCTACAGTATCAGCAACTGTTGGCAGTGAAACGTTCGACAATATGATGCTGTTAGGAAAAGATTTTAAGGATAACTTAGAAACGCTAACGACCAAATCGTATCCAATCGTCTTTGTGGGCTTAGGTGGAGAGAACGATTATCAAGATGCGAATGGTCAACCGATCGATCTTACCGGAAAAGTGGCATTAGTTGAGCGTGGAACGTACGCATTTACGGAGAAAGTTGCAAACGCTAAAAAAGCGGGAGCGGCAGCTGTTATTATATATAACAATATCGATGGTCAAATCGATAATTATTTAGCACAAAATATAAACTTTATTCCAGCGTTCCGTTTGACAAAAGCGGATGGAGAACGATTAAAAGCAGAAGCAGCTTCTCAAATTACATTTGGTAGTGTAGGTTCAGTTGTGACCGAAGGGAATCATCTTGCTAGCTTCAGCTCTAGAGGACCTGTTACGAACAACTATGACATTAAACCAGATGTAGTAGGACCAGGTGTATCTGTGTATTCCACTTATCCGGAGTACATTCATAGTCCAGAAGACGGAATCGATTATTCGACAGCCTATGCTCGTATTTCTGGTACGTCAATGGCATCGCCTCATGTAGCGGGTATTGCAGCTCTTATTTTACAAGCACACCCAGACTACACACCTTTTGATGTGAAAGCGGCGTTAATGAATACAGCAGATAAGTTATCTAGCGATTATTCCGTATACGAAGTAGGAGCAGGATTAGTTGATGTAAAAGAAGCCGTTCACACTAATGTATATGTTAAAGTTATGGACCAGACGCAAAATAAGGATCAAAGCGGCAGACTTGTCACAATTGACGAAGAAACAGGTTCAATTGCTTATGGCACAATCTATAGAAAAGAAGATGCTGTAAATGAAGACAGTCGAAAAATCGTTATTAAAAATAAAGGAACACAACCAAAAGAATTCGATATCAGTTACGTATTTTCGAATCCGAAAAATGGTGTTCTTGATGCAGTATCCAATAAGGTGGAAATGACAACATCTGCACAGTCAATTTCGGTTGCGGCTGGGGCATCTGCTGATTTGACAGCGGCGATTCGTGTACTAGGGACTGCAGAAAAGGGTAGATACGAAGGCTATGTGAATATTGTCAATCGTGCAAATCCACAAGAAAGCTATCGTGTACCGTTTGCTGTTCGCGTCGTGGATAAGGGGATAGAGTCTATTGAATTAGATAATCCAGCCATCAGCACGGTGAATTGGACTCCTGGACATCCATTTATGGCAGGCCCTTTTAGATCTATTAAATTTAAATTAAATAGCCCTGTTAAGACAGTTCGTGCGTTTATTTATGATAATGAAGGCCGTCCGCTAGGAAGCACTAGCTTCATGCCGAAAGATGCTTCAACAGCACCTATCGACAAAGATTTATTTTTAAACTACACACCTTCTTACTATCCGTTTATTGGAGATCCAAAAGAAGAGAAGACGGATATGAATACAATGGCAACATTACCAGAAGGTCAATATACATTGAAGTTTAGAGCAGTAGAGGCAGATGGGAAAACCTACGAGAAAGACCAAATGATTGTAGTTGACAATACATTACCTAAATTGACATTCAAAGACAAACAACCAGGTAAAGTATATGAACTAAAGGATTCAGACTTTACACAAGAGACGATGAATGGCAATGCCTACAATGCTTTTTGGATTCATGCGAATCTGACTGACGAAGGAACGGCTCAATTTGGGTCACAATCTGATAATACTCTTTGGTATTATTACAATCAGAAGTTTTTCCCGGATGGAGATTTCCCAGTAGAAGAGAACGGGGACGTGAAATTTGGAATTGAAAAATCGGATATAGAAAATGGTCCTGCAACCATGATTTTATTCCCTATGGATAAGGCAACAAACGGCCATTTATTAAATGAATTTTATCCTTATGCTTTTGTGAAGGAAGGTACGCCTTATGTAGTGCCAACTTATGACAAAGAAAAAGTGTATAAAAACGATACATTAACGATGACGTTAAGCTTGAACAATGTTGAAAAGCTGATGTCTGGAACGTACGACGTTGGATTCTATAAGAACTTTGAATTAGTAGATGTAAAAGTGAATAAGGAGTTCCAAGACTACGCAGAAGAACACGGTTTAGCGGTATCAGTTGACGAAACAGTCGTAAAAGAACATCCAATATATGAAACGAAAAATTCCGTCAATGTAGGGGCTCATATTAGTGGAGATGGATTTACAGGTTTTAATGGCGACATCAATTTCCTTGATGTAACGTTCAAGCTAGTAGACGATCATTTCTTCATTCTTGCGGATACAATGGACGGTGAAGAAAATACGAAACCATTTAGTTACACGAAGTTTGGCGAATCTACGCCAACGACAATCACTTCGTTTAACCAAATTGACAGCTACAAAATTATCCCTAAGCATTCCTATGTAGATTCATATTTGCGCCTTGAAGCATTCGCTGGTCAATGGGGTAAAGATTTAACAAAAATTGGAGCGGAAGTATACGCGCAAGATTCAAATGGAGTGAAATACCCAGGTACCATTGATCTTCCGCAAGGTTATTTCAGTGTGAAGAATCTTCCGTTATCAAAGGATCCATATGATATTGTGGTCGAAGCTCCTGGACATCTAAAGAGCATCCAAAAAGTGAATCTAGGAACTAAAACGACTTGGGGCGAGGAAATTGGATCGTATGCTGCTGTTTTAGGTTTTCAGCCTAGAGCTGCTGCAGGTGATGTGAATGGTGATGGTGTTATTGATGTCCTTGACGTGAAGCAAGTAGCAGATAAATTTGGTCAGCAGGATAATGTGACGTTTAAAATAGAAGATTTAAACCAAGACGGCATTGTCAATACGACTGATATGAATTTCCTAATAAAAAATTTATACAAATCAAACCCTGATGCGACCATTACACCAAAAGAAAAAGTTGACGGTAAATACGCTACAGATTTCTTCAATAAGTTAGGAATTGCAACTCCGATTATCACATTGAAAAATCAGTCAAAGTCTAATCATACCGCTGCGCTTAGCTGGCTAGCTGCTGTCGATGCAACTGATGTGAAAGTTGAGCAATCAATCGATAATGGAGCTACATGGAGTGCTGCAAAAACAGAACAGCAGGTTACCGTTGACTCACACCAAGCGGTTGTGACTGGATTAACAGCTAATACTTCCTACCAGTTTAGAATAAAAGTAACAGGTGGTTTGAACGCAGGTATTTCAAACGTAACTAATATAAATGTAAAACGTAATATTAAGTAATAAATAAGGGAATGCCATATTCCAAGCATTTACAATGATTTGCTTTAATAGTAAAGACCGCAATCAGTTATGAAATATGCGGTCTTTTTTTTTTATGATATTTTGAGAAGATATAAAGAATTAGACTTTTGGATAAATTTTACTTCACTGAAACTAACGGTGAGTTGAATTCAAGAAGTTAATGCTGCTACATAGCTTTTTCTTTTTGATAAAGGGACAGGTTAAAATAATTAATAGTTTAATAGTAGCAAAGTGGTCAAGGTTTCTTGATGGTAAAGTAGACTTCGCACACTTTAAAAGATCGGTAATATAAAGCTTTACTTCATAACATGTTAAGTTTTCTGGAGTTCATTAAACCAAGTCACGATGATAAAATCTACCTGTTAATTTAAAATCCCAATGAATCTTTGTATACAGTTTAAATAATGGATGTGCTCAAATTGGATAAATTATTAATCAGGGACTGCATCATTATATTTGCAGTGTTATTAACTAGTTTTACAGACATTTTTCTGGAAACAAAAAGCAAACCTGAATCAACACCATCCGTACATGCAAAACAGAATGAGGGTAGTATCCATGTTGACACCAACCCAGAGAGCATTTCTGTTCTCGTAAATCACCTACATAAGCTTCCAGAAAATTATTCTCCATCAGAGCTTATTTATGCAGATATTCCATTTATTTTCCAAGAGAAAACCGAAAAGCGAAAAATGCGTGCTGAGGCCGCAGGAGCGATTAAAGAACTATTTACTGATGCAAAAGCACAAGGTATTTCATTATTAGGTGTTTCGGCTTATCGATCACATGCAACTCAAACGGCATTATTTCAATCTTATGTAAGTAAAGATGGGTATGAGGTAGCAAAAACGTACAGTGCTTTGCCTGGCACGAGTGAACATGAAACCGGTCTTGCAATCGATGTTACTGGAGGAGATGGCAAGTGCCCTGCAGAAGAATGCTTCGATGGAACAAAAGAGGCCATTTGGCTAGAGGAGAATGCAGCGGATTACGGCTTTATTATTCGATATCCGAAAGGAAAAAAAGCCATTACTGGGTATCAATTTGAGCCTTGGCACCTTCGTTATGTTGGTAAATCGATCGCACTTAAAATTATGAACAAAGGAATTACACTGGAAGAATATTTTCATGCAGAACCAGTTAATAAGTAACAAAAAGCGTCAATTCCTTAGGAACTTGACGCTATTTGTTGTTCTGTTTACCTTTTATTTCCCTGCAGAAGAACATATCCAAAATATAAGTGATACTTAACATGATGTTAAGAAATCCAAGATTTCTTTATCTTGTCGGAGATTGTAGAATTATTACCGAGTCTTCAATGTAAAATCGTATTTTACTATTTTTTTTAATATTTTGTAGATGCATTTCATTAGTTTTTAAGACTTTATCATAACAACAACATAGGAGTAGACCACTTAAAAGGCATTACACAATATTTGTCATAGGGAGTGTGGTCATAAATGGGGCAATTGATAGTAATTTTTGAAGGCGAGGAATATATTATTCTGCATCAATATGCAAGTGGTTACTGTGAAATAAGGAGTGAAGATGGTTATAATCAAGAAGTTAAACTAGTTCACTTTTCGGAATTAAAACTGAAGAATTAAATTAACTTAAAAATAGCCATTTTATATAAATCCAGGCAAACAGATACCAATCATTCGTTATAATAAATTTATTAGGGATTGGCAATTGATGTTAGTGGCAGTAATGGGAAATGTGATGCGACCTATTGCTTTCCCAATACCAAAGAAGCGAGTGGCTGGATAAATAGTGCAAATTTTGGTTTGTTTGTTACCCAAAAAGAACTGGTAACAAAGATGTTATAAAGTGTCTACATCAGTAAAAGTAACGGTTCTTCAACAGCCATAAAAGGGACGGATCTCTTGCTTTATATAATCATATTTATAACAATTCCTCTATCGATTTTATTAACTTTAGTTACAAAGGAAACTGACCTTTTTGGGTTGGTTTCTTATTTTATGTGTTTAATCAGGGGTGAAAGGCTCCTTAGCTTCTATTCTAGTCCTTTAGACGTATTTTAAATCCCTTTAATAATTATATAAAAGAAAATTCGACTAATTATGCTCGTTTCCCCCAATATTTATTGCGAGAGGACACCAATATTATGAAATATTTTTCCTTTGCAATAACATTAATACTATTTAAATAAAACCTTTTTAATGAAATTTTTAACATTTAAACCTATCAAACCAGCTTAATTCCCCCAAGTTACAGTGCTCTACGGTGTTTGTTAAATATGCGTAAGATTATATTTTAGTAATTTTATTATATTACTAATTTCATGATTGAGTGAAATAAATAGAATACTATTGAAATTTTAAAGGAGAGACGTAAATGAAAAAGGGGAAGCTGAAGGCATTTAAAGTCATGACTACTGCTGCTGTAACATCATTAATACTAAGGAATTGTCATTTTAGCGATGGATTTTGCAGGAAATATATCTTGGACTACGTGGGGAGATCAAAGCTATAATAAATGGAGTATGGCGATGCAAACGTGGAGTGTAACTCCGTCTACTGGCATTAACCAAACCAAACCAGCAAAAATTACTGCTTGGGGCCATACCCGAATAGACTGGACAATTACTGTAAAAAATGCAAGTGGTCAAATGGTAGATTCATGGACAGTGAAGAATGAACATACATTAAGAAAACAATGGACACCTGATACAAATCTTCCAAATGGCACATATACGATCACACTAGATCTCGTAACAAAGGACGGTTTTAAAGTAACATCACTGCCAAAAACAGTAACAGTTGTTCAAAAATCAATAATTGTATTATTTACCTTTCAAGGACAAAATTTGTCTTCGGAAGGTTTGAATGAATGTTTAATTTCTTACCTTATTTTTAATAAAAACAAAAGGGCTCGAGTGAAAACTGGAGCCCTTTTGTTTTATAGGCAAATTCAAAAAACCGACTTAATCAGTTATACACCATATGAATCCGGATCAACAATAATTGGTTCTGCGGTAGTAAATGGATTAGTAGTTGAAGCTATTAAAATTATGATTGAAAATAATTTTACTCCACCGATTTTTAAAAGTGGAAATGCGGACGATTCTACGAGAACATAATCGTAATATAAATAAGTAAATATAAAGGTAGGATCCCTTTATTAGAAGGGTAAGAATTTCTTTCGACAGGTGACTAATCACTTGTCGATTTTTTCATTTCATTTTTAAACCTATCGCGCATCTGATCTTTTTCGTATTATTTTTTAAGTCTTTAGTACTGTTTTTGGAAAATTTTTTTTTGTAAAATCGCAAAATTCGAATAATTATGATATATTCCCCCAAATTTTAAGATTACAACGCCTGCTTAATATAATAATTTCGACAAACTACTATTTCGTCCGTCCCCAAAATATCCTAGAATTCTTTTTTAATAGAGTTTATATGACAAATCCTAAATTAAAATCCTTAACAAAGGACTTTTGTATTAGTTGAATTTCCCCCAATGTACGGTTTTATAAGATGTAAGTAAAATTTGAATTGTATTTATTTGTACTCTCTTTGGTTAATAGATTGTTAAATTAAAATGGCAATTAATAGCTATTAATCTATTAATCTTAGGTGAATAAATGTAAATATTGAAGTTCTTATTTTATATAAAAAAGAGGAGAGACATTATGAAAAATGGAAAATTGAAAGCGTTTAAAGTCATGACCACAGCTGCCTTAACATCATTGATTTTTACGTCGTTACCGGTCGCGGCAGACAACAATGCGCAACCAGAAACCATCAATGAAGTCCTGGAACAGAATCAGATTGTAGGCGTGAATAAGAATTACGAAGGAAATGATTTAGAGAATTCGATGTATCAGGAGGGTGGAAAGAAGGAAATAAAAGCCTTCCAGCCAACTGAAAAGGTCCGTTTAATCGTCGAAGTGGAACAACCATCAGAAAGTGAAGTAGCCTCTAAAAATAAAAAAGATTCCTATAAAGAAAAGCAAGATGGCGTCATCCATCAACTATCCAATGTTCAAAAAGGGAAAAAAGCGCCGATCCAAGTCAAACACCGCTATTTTGAAGGGTTTAACGGATTCAGCGTTGAAACCGAGTACCAAAACGTGAAAGACATCAAGTCCCTTCCTGGCGTCAAACATGTTCACATTGCCAGAACTTTTGAGGAAAATATGGCGGCCAGTAAAGAATTGGTCCAAGCCCAAAAGGTGTGGGAGCAATATGGTTATAAAGGCGAAGGAATGGTTGTGGCCATCGTCGACAGCGGTATTGACTACAATCATAAAGATTTTACGCTATCCAATGACGCCAAAGCAAAAGAAAAATGGACCCAAGAGGAAATGAACAACAAAATGGCCGAAACGGAAGTAGGCGACATTTGGTATTCCGATAAAGTGCCAACTGGTTACGATTGGGCGGACAATGATACCAATGTTATTCCTGCTGGGGCAAAAGCAAGTCCGCATGGAACGCACGTAGCTGGAACGGTTGGAGCAAATGGCGATGAAACAAAAGATGGCGTGGCTGGGGTAGCTCCTGGGGTTCAGCTATTAGCGGAGAAAGTATTCTCTGATGCCGGCGGCGGTGCGATGGAAGATGATATCATCGCAGGGATTGAACATGCTGTTACGATGGGAGCAGACGTCATCAACATGAGTTTGGGTGTCGATTCCGGTTATGTCGATGAAAGTTTTGACCCGATTCAAAAAGCCATTCGCGTCGCAACGGAAAAAGGGTCAATGGTCGTTGTCGCGGCTGGAAATTCATCTTACAGCACAAAAAATAATGTGATCAGTTCATCTTTACAGCCGTATGCCGACAATCCGGATATCGGAACCGTTGGAGCACCTGGTATCAGCCCATTTGCCTTATCGGTTGCTTCCTATGAAAATACGAAGTACCATGTAAACGGATTAACTGACGAATCCGGTATGACACTTCCATTTAAGGATTTTACAGGGTATGGTCCAGCTTTTAAGGTTTCCAAAAATCTATCTTCCAACGAAGAGTATGAAATGGTGTTTGTCGGTGAAGGGAAAAAAAATACGGATTATCCTGTAGGAAAAACAGGGTATATTGCAGTTGCGAAAATGTTAAATTCCTATTCGCTTTATTCACAAAACAGCACAGCAAAAGCGGCTGGAGCGAAAGCACTCATCGTGATACCTGCTGATTTTATTCCAGATTATCAAACCTTACAATTTTCAGCAGCCGGTATACCGTCCGCAACGACCAGTAAGGTCATCGGTGCAACCCTTGTGGACAAGCTAAAGAACGGACAGAGTGTAAAGATGAAGTTTACAGGCGGCATGTGGGTGGATAATCCAGCGAAAGACAACATGTCTCACTTCTCATCGTACGGTGCACCGAGCACGCTCGATTTCAAACCAGAAATTTCAGGACCGGGTGGAAATATCTATTCCACGATGCCAGGTAATGAATATGAAGTGATGAGTGGAACGTCGATGGCAACCCCTCATGTAGCGGGTGGTTCTGCCCTATTATTACAAGCGCTTTATCAAAAAGGACTTTCTCATTCTGAGGAAACCGTATTAAAAGCGAAAATTGCGCTGATGAATACGGCGAATGTCATCATGGATCCAAGAACAAGCGGAACGGTTCCCTATACACCGCGTTTACAGGGTTCTGGGCATATGAAGATTCAGAACGCCATTCAAACACCTGTGATTGTCACAAGAAAAGGTACGTCACTTGAGCAAGCAGGTGCGGTATCCTTAAAAGAAATCGGAAAAGAAACACAATTCCAATTGGAAATGGAAGCATTCGATATTCCTAAGGGTGAAAGTAATAATGGAAAATCTGAGTTTGAGTACAAAGTATTCGTGGATGTCTTAAAGGATCAGACGGAAACGAAGAAATTTGATTTTGATATGGATGGAAACCTTGACCAAAAAGAGTATTTAACGTTAAAGAGCGAGCGAATTGAAGGGGCGAAAGTGACCGTCAATGAACAAAGTGTCACCGACCAAGAGGGAACGTTAATCAAAATCAAACCAGGGCAAAAGAAAAACGTAACCGTCAACATTACGCTTCCAGAAGGCTTGAATAAAAATCAATTTGTGGAAGGATTTGTCCGCATTGTACCGGTTGGAACGAACGAAGGCAAAGCGGTTCCATTAAGTGTTCCTTATATGGGCTTCTACGGTAAGTGGGATGAATTACGAAACGTTGATGCTCCGGCATGGGAAAAGGGTCGTTTCTTAGGCTATACCGCTCTTTGGGATGACACATCTGAAAGATACCCAATGGGGTTTGACCCTTATACACAAAAATTCCATATGAATCGAATTGCCTTCTCTCGCAACTATCAAGTGAGTGGTATTTATGCGACGTTTTCGGCCTTACGAAACATCGATCATGCAGAAGCCTATATTGAGGATGCATCTGGAAATAAAGTGTATGAACTAGGTGAGTTTACTGAAATCGACGGAAATCCATATAAGTTCAGAAAAAACATCATGGCCTACGGAGATAATGCGTACAGCGCTTATTTATGGGATATGATGGATGAAGAAGGAAAATATGTAAAAGATGGCGTCTACAATTACGTTCTTAAAACGACGCTTGCTTATCCAAACGCGAAGCCGCAAATTGTCAAAATGCCAATTACGGTGGATACCGTAGCTCCGGTTCTTTCAAACATTCAAGTGACACCAAAGAACGGAAAATGGGAAATCACGTTTGATGCCACTGACAATGCGAGCGATTTCAACTCGGCTATTCTTTACGTCAATGGGGTATACACGTATTTACCGCTTGGAGCCAAATCCGTCACGGTCACAAAAGAACCAAAAGGGATCGTTGCCCTAGCGGTCGATTATGCTGGAAATATGTCTTGGAAAACATGGGGGGATAACCAAGGGTACAACTATGAGGGAGCGGTTGTTCAAACGATCAGCGTTTCTCCATCTTCAAATGTGAACCAAGCGAAGCCAGCGAAAATTTCAGCATGGGCTCACAACCGAGTGGATTGGACATTAAAGGTGAAAGATGTGAATGGAAACGTGATTGATTCCTGGGAAGTAAAAGATGAACATTCCCTTAAAACCCAATGGGTGCCTAAAACGGACGTTCCAAATGGTACGTATTTTATCACGGCCGATGTCGTGACAAAAGACGGATTTACATTAACTACTAAACCAAAACAAGTAACAGTTCTTCAACAACCTTAGAAATCTATTGATTTATTTAAAAGCTATCAATCCTATTTATATTAGGAATTTGATAGCTTTTTAATTTGGTGAATTTTTAAGTTACTGGATTTATAGGGAATTCACTTTGGTATCAGTACCGTCGTTTAAACAATTAATAAATTGTAATTAATGGAACACACCAAAAATTAAATAACTTTTCTCGCAAAAAGCCTATATTCCCCCAAATAAAAATAGTGATAAAATTCTTTTTTAATTAAAAAACCCCAATTTCTTAATTGATTTTTCTTGTAAATCACACAATATTTTCAATATTAGTAAAGTAATAGGTATAAAGTTGTATTTTTGGCGAAAATTGTCGAATTTTTAAGACTTATATTCCCCCAATGTACGATTTTGATAATCTCAATTAATATTTTAGTATATTCGATTATTAAGAAAATTATTAATACTTGAATATTATAAAATTCTCAACGGCTTATTAAACCTTGAACCCTGAAAGTTTTTGGATTTCATAAGCTCCTATTTTAATATTTTATAAGGAGGGTAAAAAATGAGTACGAAAAAGAGACAAACAAAGAGAATGTTATCTATCTCTCTGTTGAGTGCAATGCTTTTAAACTTTGCACTACCTCAGAGTTTAACACCCGTACATGCTGCTGCTAACTCAAGTCAGAAAAGTCCGTCAAGTGAGACTTTTAATGCAAAAGAAGTAAACCGTATTCTAGACGGACTAACTCCTGAGCAAAAAGCAAATATTAATAAGCTGACTGGAGCAGAAAATTCGCAAAAAATCCATGTGGATAAAAAGGATTTGCGTAGTAAAGAAAATATTAATGTCATCGTTCAATTTAAAGTGGATCCAGCTAAGATTCGAATGATCAAGCAATCATTGGCTAAAGGTGGGGCTTCATTAAAAAGCCAAGCTTTTGCAAGCGAATATTCGGAAGCAAAGAAAAAGGTTGAAGCCTCTCACGCTAATTTTAAAAGCTTTGTGAAGAAAAACCAACCAAAGGCGCAAACTATTGGTGGAAAGTCTGTTAAAACTAGTATGAAGATTACTAGAGAGTATTCAGAAGCATTTAACGGAGTAGCTTTATCTTTACCTGCAAACCAGGTTGCAACAATTGCAGAAAATCCAGAAGTTGCCTCTGTTTGGTCTCAAGTAGAATATACGGTTGCTGAAGGAACTACTTCAAAAGCTTTAGAGGCAAGTGAATCTGTAGGAAAGCCTACAACAGGTCTTTCTTTATTAGGATTAGACAAACTGCAAGCTGAAGGCCACACAGGTATTATTAAATCAGGTCCTCGTGCAGGCCAAAAAGTTAAGGTCGGAGTATTGGATACAGGTATTGACTACAATCACCCTGATTTGAAGGCGGTATATAAGGGTGGGCATGACCTTGTCAACAATACAGGCATCGATGAAGATGGCAATGTCAAATATGTAGATGACCTTGATCCAATGGAAACAACCTATGAGGATTGGGTAGCTGCGAAGGCGCTTCCAGATATAATTGCTGGACCACCTCCTGCAGATTATAAACAGTATATTACTGCTCATGGAACTCACGTTTCAGGGACAATCGCAGCAAATACGACAAATAATAACGATGTCTATTCAGCAAATGGAGTAGCGCCAGATGTGGAACTTTATGGATATCGTGTATTAGGACCAGGTGGACATGGCACATCAGACTCTGTATTGAATGGTATAGATCAAGCAGTTAAGGATGATATGGATGTCATCAATCTTTCGCTTGGTGCATCGGTTAATGATCCGCTTTACCCAACCAGTATTGCGATTAACAATGCTACTTTAGCAGGTGTTGTCTGTGATGTTGCAGCGGGGAACGCTGGTCCAGGTTCAGCTACTGTAGGATCACCAGGAACTGCTGCACTAGCTATTACGGTTGGAGCAAGTTCGATCCCAGGTGAGATTCCTTCGATGACCCTAACGAACGGCTCAGCTTCATACAAAGCTCGTTTATTTGGTAAAAACTTCGCACAATCTGACGATGCATTTAAAGGACAAACATTTCCAATTGTTGATGTCGGTTTAGGTAGTGCGGCAGATTACAATGGATTAAATATGTCTGGTAAAATTGCACTTGTGAAACGTGGCGGAGAGTTTTTAAATTCAAAAATGGCAAATGCTAAAAAAGCCGGCGTAGCAGGTATGATCATTTGGAACAATAATGCCGATGAAGATAACCAAGGATTTATCACAAGCTTCTTAGGCGTTAGCATGGATAATGTTTATTCCGTTTCATTGACTCAAGCGCAGGGACAAGCTCTTTCTGATGCCATTTACAAGGATCCAAAATCAGCAACGATTACGTTCCCAGAAACACTTGATGCGCCATTCGCAAAGAAAGGCGACGAGTTGGCAGGCTTTAGCTCAACGGGACCAGTAAAAGATTGGACAATCAAGCCAGATGTGGTAGCGCCTGGTGTTGACATTTCGTCGACCGTTCCATATGACGTTTGGGAACCACAAGCAGGTGTAAGTGTAGAAAACAGAGATTATAAGTATTCGTATGAATTAATGTCAGGTACTTCAATGGCAACGCCTCATGTTGCAGGGATTTCAGCATTGATTTTAGCTGCAAATCCAGAATATACTCCGGCAGATGTCAAGTCGGCATTAATGAATACAGCTAAGGATATTAATACAGATTCAAAGACTTATAGCGTTTACCAAGTTGGTGCTGGACGTGTTGATCCTGCACGAGCTATTAGTGAGGATGTAAAAATCCAAGTTTTAGATAAGGCATATGCAGTCAATTCAGATTCTATGCTGAGTCAAATTGATATCCTTACAGGAAGCATGTTCTTTGGCTTTAAAGGTAGAGGAGAAGGCGCAACGAACGGCTCTGATGATGTGATTTCAACAAAAGATTTTAACATAACCAACCAAGGAACTAGCAGAAAAACATTTAATGTAAGTAATCAATTTATTTCAACAAAATTTGCTGGATCCAATAAAGTAGGTCCTGGCACAGGAAATGATGTCAAAATCGATTTTTTAACCGGTGATACAAACGTGACATCCATTAATGTTGACGGTGGAAGTACGGTTAAAGCAACTGCAAAAATTACCGTTCCGTCAAATGCATTAGAGGGAACTTACGAGGGTTATATTAACCTTGTAAATGCGGCGGACTCAAAGGAGTCTTATCGTATTCCGTTCACGATTACCGTTGCGGAAAAAGGAATTGATTCGTTTAAAGTTACAACAAAGGCAATGACGCCAGGTAGTTTATCAACCACTAGCTATTCGATTAATAGTGCAATGAAGGACTCATATATTGTATTAAAAGATAAGAACGGAAATTATTTAGGAGTAATAAACAGATTAAGTGATGCTGATTGGATTTCCCCAGGTGTCCAATATAATGGGGTAATTCTATTTTTGGGACAATATCTTCCATTTACTAAGCCATATGATGGCTCATTTGATCAATCCGGAATCGCAACAAAGCCCGTAGCGATAACAGAAGGTACTTATTCTGTTGAGATGATTATGACGGATGCAGCTGGAAAACGCTACACAGCAGAAGATACACTTTATGTAGACAATACACCTCCAACGATTGCCATGGACAGTGATTCAAAGCCAGGGATTTATGAAATCGACCCTACAGGCTATCAACCTGGTCAAGAGATTAAAGGATTTTATGGTTCAGTCTACGATTCTAACGTCGAAGTGATGAAGAATAATGGCGAAACGTCGGTGACAAGTCCAATAGATGGTAGGACACCTGTACCTGTAGATCAAGCATTGAACACAGTTGTGGGTTACCAAGATAGTGATTTCCCAACTGTATTCTTCCATACAGATGAGAAAGGTCGTTTCCATTTTGGAGTTACTCCTGAGGACTTAACATCAAATTTTGGCAGCTACTTTTGGATGTATCCAGTTGATTATGCAGGGGCGGGTGATCCATCAACTACGAAACAGGAATATTATTTTATTAAAAAAGGTACCCCATATTTGACACTTACCAATTCTGGAGGTGTAGATGCAGGACCAGGCAATGAAGATAAAGTTGTTGTCGATGCGGATAAACCGTTCAAAACGACAATTGCAACAAAGTACGGCGTGGGTATGACAGGCGCTAAAATTACACTTAATGATAATAAAGTTTACAAATTTAGCAATATCAGATTAACAGATGAGTATAAAAACTATTTAATCAGCAAAGGGGTTGACCCTAATACGGTATTAACTGTAGGTGATCCTTATACTCATCCAGTCTATCAAGTTGGTAAAAACGTTGATATTACGATATCTGGAATTGGTGCAAACGGTGCACTTGACCATGATATGAATATTATCGAAGCAGATGTAACCTATTCAAACCCTGATCCGATTACAGGACCATTTGAATTTATAGTATTAAAATCGAATTTAACTTTATCAGATGAGGATACGAAAGTTACGTGGTTCCCAACAAATGTACCTTATGTCAGACAGTCAATTTCCGTGCTTAGAGGTCAATTGGCGGCTGAAGCTTTTGCAAGAAACAACGTAACGAATGAATACCCTCAATTCACAGTTGATTCAGGAGCGAAGGTAACGGTGAAAGATGAAAAGGGTAAAACGTTTGCAACGGATAATCCGACATCTTTTAATAACACAATTGCTTATACGTTTATTAACCCGTATTATGCTGTAACAATGGATGTCAGTAACTCGCCATATTCAGTCGAAGCGAGTGTACCAGGACATTTCAAAGGATATGAAAAAACACCAGTCATTGGTGAAAATAAATTTGGCTATCAATCAGGAACAGTAAAAGATATCAGAGGTCTTTTCCCGATTCTTTCAGGTGGAGATGTGAATGGGGATAACGTCATTGATATCAATGACATCCTTTCGGAGATCCAAGCTTATAACGATTATTCGTTCCTTAGTGCGCTTCTTGGTGGAAACGATCCATCCGTTAAATCGCTATTAAAAAGCGTTCGTAACAATGATATTAACTATACGGGTTCACTGATTGCGACAAGTAAAATTGATTACAATGATTTCTATTTTATTTTCAAAAACTTCGGGTTGAAAAATCAAAGTGCGATCGACGCAGGGTTAACGGTTCCAGAACCGCAACTAACGTTAACGCAAGATGTGACGATTGGGACAAACAGAGGAAGTTATACAAATCCAAATTTCGATTCTCTTGCAAAAACATTCACCTTACATGCTGGTGATGGAATCGAACAAATCAGAGCAGCGCTAAATTTTGCAGGACCAAGACAAAAAACAAGTGATACGACCATTCCAAAGTTACAAGACTTACAAAATGGTTCGACAATCTCTCTCATCCCAGTTAGTGATGTGTTTAAAGATGATGTAGTATGGAGAAAAGCAATCACAAAAGTGATGTTAGGTTCAACAGATGTTACAAATTTAGTGAAAATCTCAGAAGCATCTACGTATTATGATCAATTTGGCACGCTAACGGTTATGCCTTCTAAAATTACGTTACCTGGTTCGTTATTTACGACGGCTACGAATTACACAGTTACCATCAAAGCGACTGGTTATCAAGATGTAACCAATACCTTTACGGTATCAACTACAGCAATTCCGACGCCTACTATACCAGAAGTGACTGATCCATCAAAAGCACATGTAGGGAAGGATTTAACGTTTACCTTTACAGATGATGCGAATTGGCGTAATGGAATTAATAATATAAAGGTGAGAACACAAAACAACGCAACCGTTCTAGATATCACAGATTTGAAAGACGGTAGTGGGAACAAATATTACGACATTAGTGTACCAGGTCAAATTACCTTTAAGGCAGATTTATTTAAGACGAATGCAGCAACTGTTGGTCCATCTTCTGCCATCAATCCTGGTGGAACCAACTGGTTGCCTCAGTTGTATAAGTTCGATATCAGCTCAAAGGGTGCAGATAATACCATTTACCCGGTTAAAACAATCGGACTTGATTCAAACGGTTTTTATTCTCAAGCAGTAGGATACGGCATTACGTTTGATACTCAAGGTGGCGCGCCAGTTAATCCAATTGCAGTTGGATATAGACCGAGTAGAACCAGAGTAAATAATGATGTCATTACCAATAGTATTGGATTTAATATCAATCCTAGTACAACAAGACCTGGCTATAAATTTATTGGATGGTTTAACGATCCATCAGGTACAAGTCAGTGGCAACCAACTAATGATATAGGTGCAGATCAAACCGTTTATGCGAAATGGCAAGTGAATTTTACGCAAAGCTATTCACCTGTTGATGTAACGAAACCAAATGGTATCAAGTTTGACGGAACAAGTGGAGCAAGCGGAATTGGTTGGGTACTTGGCGAGGGAGATCTGAAAATCAATATTCCAGATTATGCAGCGAATATTCCTTGGTTAACAAGTAAGGATCAAATTGCCAAAATCGAAGCCACTTACTATAAATTAAAGAGTGATGGAACGACAGAGGCTACGGAAACAAAGTATACGTTAGATCCAAGCACATATGACATGTCAACGAATGATCGAATTGGAACGCTTTCATTTACGACTGCGACGGAAAAATTTGCAACTGAACATCCAGATCAAAAATTTGCGTTTAGTGCAGCACCAAGCTTAGCTAAGGGTAGTCCAAATGCTGGCTATAAATTAACAATTACAGCAAAAACAGGTGAAACGCTTGATGTTCCAGATGTTAAACTTAGTTATCGACGTCATATTGACTTAAATGGCGGAACATTAAAGAATTCAACTGACTTATATTTAGCCGATGCACTTGTTAATGGTTTAGCTACTGCACCCAATTTACAAACAGCATTATCATTTGTAACAAATGGATCACTCTCATTAAGTGATAAATTATATCTGGACAGTGCGAACTCAAGTGACAAGGTGTCAACGATTTCACAAAATAACGGCATTTTCCTAACCGATAATGCAACTTACTATTTATGTTGGATTAAAACACCTCCAACCGTATTGAAGGATACTGTTGAAAACATTGTAGGTAGCGATATTACGTTACCATTTACAGATGATGGAACATGGAAAAATAATATCAAAGCAGTTAAAATTGGTTCAAAAGAATTAGTTTTAGATAAGGATTATACAATTAGCAATAACACTATTACGTTAAACCATGACCTATTTACAGCAGGACAAAAGGTCAATGTGGCAATCGTTTCTGAAGGTTATGCGGATGCACTCGTTACAGATCAAGTAATCGGACATAAAGTAACGTTTGTATCAAATGGCGGAGATCCTGTTCCAGCTCAAATCGTAGATCGAAATGCAAGAAAGCCACTAGATCCTACAAAGGTCGGCTATAAGTTCTACGGTTGGTATACGGATCAAAATTTAACAACACCATATGATTTTGCAAACATTGTAACAAAACCAATTACACTATATGCAAAATACGCTTTAGTCGGTTCTCTTATTTTAACAGATACGACAGATAACGCGCTTGGTAACGATATGACACTTGAATTCCTTGATTCTGAGTGGGCAAATGCGATTACTAAAATTAAAGTTGGTGCAATTAATTTAGATGGAACAAAATATAAAGTAGATAAGGTTGCACGTACGATTACATTGGATAAGAGTGTCTTCACAAAAACTGGAGATTTCACGATCAATATCAGTGCTACTGATTATGCAGATGTAATCGTAACCCAAAAAGTGGTGAATGGATATAATGTGCATTTCGTCCTTCCAAGTGATGCTCCTACTGAGCTAAAGGATGCAGTAAAAGATCAAATAGTAGCACGCAGAATAACAGCACCGTCTGTTTATGGTTATGATTTAGCTTGGTTTGCAGATGAAGCATGTACAATTCCTTGGGATCTCACAAGCTCGATCTATTCTGCAAAAACACTTTATGGAAAATGGTCACTTCATAAGTTTACTATTGTCTTTGATAGACAGGATGGTGGCTTAGTAGAAAGTATGGCAGTAGATTACAGCAAGACAATTAGTGCACCAACAGCACCAACAAAATCAGGTTATGCATTCCTTGGATGGTATAAGGATCCGGCAGGTAAAACGGCTTGGAATTTTGCAACAGATAAAGTGTCAGGCGATACAATACTTTATGCAAAATGGGCAGCTGGTGTAGAAAACCATGGAGTTTACAACAAGGATGTCATTATTAGCTTTAATGAAGCAACCGCTAAATTAGATGGCAAAGATTTCACAAGCGGTACGGCTGTTACTGGAGAGGGTAACTACACATTAGTGATAACGGACGCAGCCGGAATCGTATCAACCGTGAAATTTACAATTGACAAAACAGCTCCTAAAGCACCAATTGTGAATAAAGTGACCTCCACGGCTAAAGTAGTAACAGGTAAAGCTGAAGTTGGCTCTACGATTTTAATAAAAGCAGGCACAAAAACACTTGGCACAGGAACAGTTGATAGCAATGGTAAGTTCACTGTTTCAATTGTAAAACAAATTGTAGGTACACACCTTTACGTAACAGCAATTGACAAAGCTGGAAACGAAAGTTCAGTTACAAAGGAAACTGTAAGTAAATAAGAAATAAAAAATATCCCTGAAATTTTTCAGGGATATTTTTTTAAGTATTGATAATTAATTGGGCTATTTCCAATGCATCTTCTTTTAACTCCATTTTATGATAATAATTGAATAATTCATTTTTCGAACGCTCAATTAAATAAGTGAAACCGAAGTATGCCAAGCGGTCAATATTAAGTATGAAATTTGCAAGCGATATTTGGGCAAACAATCCAGCAAAAGACATAATGTCCTATTTTTCATCGATGGGTACTACATCTACATTAGATTTTAAACCGGAAATGTCTGCTCCTGGAGGAAATATTTATTCTAATGTACCAGGGACAGAACCGAAAAGTATTGTCATTTTAGCGCTTGATTATGCAGGAAATGATCTTGGACTACGTGGGGAGATCAAAGCTATATTAAATCTAGTATGGCCATTCAAACGATTAGTGTAACTCCGACTACGGGTATTAACCAAACCAAATCAGCAAATATTTCTGCTTGGGCTTATAACCGAGGAGACTGAACAATTAATGTAAAAAATGCAAGTGGGCAAATTGTAGAGTCATGGATTGTTAAGAATGAAAATGAATTGAAAGAAAAATGGACACCTGATAAAAATCTCCCAAATGGCACGTATACGATTACAGTAGATCTCGTGACAAAAGACGGTTTTAAAGTAACGACAACACCTAAACAAGTAACGGTTCTTCAACAACCTTAAGAAATCAATTGATTTATTTAAAAGCTATCATTCCTAATTATTTTTGGAATTTGATAGCTTTTTTATTTGGGGAATATTTACGTTACCGGATTTATATGGTATTTATATTGGTATTAGTATCCTCGTTTAATATTAATAAATTTTAATTAATGTAACACCCCAATAATTACATAACCTTTTCTCGCACATCACCAATATTCCCCCAAGTAGAAATAGTAATATAATCCTTTTTAAATTAAAAATTCCAATTTTCTTGATTGGTTTTTCTTGTAAATCACACAATATTTTCAATATTAGTAAAGTATTGAGTATTAAGTGGTATTTTTTGCGAAAATTGTCGATTTATTAAGGCCTATATTCCCCCAATGTACGATTATTAAAATCTCAATTAATATTTTAGTATATTTAAGTATTAAGAAAATTATTAATACTTAAATATTTGAGCGCTAATTTGTAAAATGCTCAACAGCTTATTAAACCTTGAACCCTGAAAGTTTTTGGATTTCATAAGCTCGTATTTTAATAGTTTATAAGGAGGGTAAAAAATGAGTAAGAGAATGGGACAAACAAAGAGAGTATTATCTATCTTTGTGTTGATTGCAATGCTTTTAAACATTGCGTTGCCTCAGAGTTTAACACTCGTACAAGCCGCTGCTGGCAAAAGTCAGCAAAGCAAGTCCAGTGAAACTTTTAATGCAGAAGAAGTAAACCGTATTCTTAAAGGACTAACTCCAGAGCAAAAAGCAAACATTAATAAGCTGACTGGAGCAGAAAATTCGCAAAAAATCCATGTGAATCAAAAGGAATTGCGTAGTACAGAAAATATCAATGTTATCGTTCAATTTAAAGTTGATCCAGCTAAGATTCAAATCATCAAGCAATCATTGGCTAAAGGCGGGGCTTCATTAAACAGCCAAGCTTTTGCAAGCGAGTTTTCTGAAGCTAAGAAAAAGGTGGAAGCCTCTCATGCTAATTTTAAAAGTTTTGTGAAAACAAACCAACCTAAGCCGCAAATCATTGGCGGAAAGTCTGCTAAAACTAGTATGAATATTACTAGAGAATATTCAGAAGCATTTAACGGAGTATCTTTAACTCTACCTGCAAATATGGTTGAAACAGTTGCAAATAATCCAGAAGTTGCTTCTGTTTGGCCTCAAGTAGAATACCATGCAGCTGATCAAGGAACTGCTGCACAAACATCAGAGACAAGTGGTTCTGTCGGTAAGCCAACAGCAGGCCTTACCTTTATGGGAATTGATAAACTTCAAGCAGAAGGCCATACAGGTATTATTAAATCTGGTCCTCGTGCGGGTCAAAAAGTTAAGGTCGGTGTATTAGACACAGGTATCGACTACAATCACCCTGATTTAAAGAAAGTATATAAAGGTGGCCATGACTTAGTTAATTCAACAGTCGATGCAAATGGTGATGTTATTTATATAGATGACAATGACCCAATGGAAACGATCTATCCTGATTGGGAAGCTGCTAAGGCGAATCCAAATCCAATGGTTGGTCCACCTCCTGCGGATTATAAAAAATATATCACATCACACGGATCGCATGTTTCAGGAACTATTGCTGCAAGCACGACAAGTAATAATGCCATGTATTCAGCAAACGGTGTTGCGCCAGATGTTGATCTCTATGGGTATCGTGTTTTAGGGCCAGGCGGTCGAGGGACAGCAGACTCTGTACTGAAGGGAATTGACCAATCAGTAAAAGATAATATGGATGTCATCAATCTTTCTCTAGGTGCTAATATTAATGATCCATTGTACCCGAATAGTGTTGCCATTAACAATGCTACTCTATCAGGTGTAGTGTGTCTAGTTGCAGCAGGTAACGCTGGACCTGGTCAAGCTACTGTTGGTTCTCCAGGAACTTCACCATTAGGGATCACTGTTGGTGCAAGTAGTATTCCTGAGCAAATTCCAACATTGACGATTGCGAATGGTTCAGCTACGTATAAAGCTCGTTTATTCGGTAAGAGCTTTGCAAATTCAGATAATCCTTTCGCAGGACAAACTTTACCAATTGTTGATGTTGGTTTAGGTAGTGCGGCAGATTACGCGGGTAAAGATTTAACAGGAAAGATTGCCTTAGTACAACGTGGCGGAGATCTCCTAAATGTAAAAATGACCAATGCTAAACAATCCGGCGCAGCTGGAATGATCATTTGGAATAACAAGGCTGAAGAGGACAACCAAGGCTATATCAATGCTAACTTAGGCGTAAGCATGGACTGGACTTATGCGATTTCATTGACAGAAGCGGATGGAAAAGCCCTTTCAGAAGCGGTATCTGGTAAAAGTAATGCAACCATTACTTTCCCGAATACACTAGATGCACCCGTTCTTAAAAATGGGGACGAGTTGGCAAACTTTAGTTCTACAGGCCCAGTGAAGGATTGGAATATTAAACCAGATGTTGTAGCACCTGGTGTCAATATTCTTTCTACAGTTCCTTACGATGTTTGGGGACCACAAAATAATGCAACAACAATTGATTACACTTATGCTTATCAGCTAATGTCTGGAACTTCAATGGCAACACCTCATACTGCAGGTATTGCTGCATTAGTTTTTGCTGCACACCCTGACTATACGCCGGCAGATGTTAAGACGGCTTTAATGAACACGGCTAAAGATATTAACACAGATTCAAAGACATACAGTGTGTATCAAGTTGGTGCTGGACGTGTTGATCCTGCACGCGCAATAAATGCCGATGTGAAAATTCAAGTATTGGATAAAGTATTTTCAAGAAATGAAGCTCAAAATATAGTGCAGATTGAAAACATTACTGGTAACCTTTTCTTCGGCTTTAAAGGTAGAGGAGAGGGTGCTCCAAGTGGCTCTGACGATGTGATTCAGTCTAAAAACTTAAAGATTGTAAACAGCGGTACGAACAATAAAACATTTAATGTAAGTAAGCAGTTTATTACGACAAAGTTTGCTCAGTCAAATCCAGTAGGTCCTGGAACAGGAAATAATGTCAAGATTGATATTTCTACTGGCAGCTCACCAGTGACTTCTATTGATGTAAGTGGTGGTAGCGCAGTTAACGCAAAAGCAACAATTACGGTTCCAGCAAATGCAATTGATGGAACTTACGAGGGCTATGTTAACTTTGTAAATGCGGCTGACCCAACTGATTCTTATCGCATTCCTTTCACAATCATTATTGCTGAAAAAGGAATTAATTTTAAAGTAAACCTCAAGGCGTTCTCACCAGGAGAAAGGTATACTGGAAACTTTAGTCCAGCAGCTAGCATCGATACTTCAGCGTATTCTTTTTCTGTGAATAGTGGAATGGAAAGTATCTATGTCGTTGTGAAGGATAAAGATGGAAATTATATAGGTGTAGTACAGGATGTACAGGCAATTGATGCGGCAGGTCCAGGTGTTCAGTATGGTCCTATTTATATTCTAACTGGAGGAAAATATCTTCCATTTACAAAGCCTTATAATGGCACACTTGATCAATCTGGAATTGACACAACGCCAGCAGTCTTAAAAGAAGGTGCTTATACTCTAGAGATTATTGCAACGGATGCTTCTGGTGCACACTATACAGCTAATGATACAGTTTATGTAGATTATACAGCACCAACTATTACAATGGACGCTGACTCGAAACCAGGAATTTATGAAATCGATCCTACAGGCTATTTACCTGGACAAGAGATTAAAGGATTTTATGGTAAGGTTTATGACAATAATATTGACGTCATGAAAAATAACGGTGAAACCTCGGTTCCTAATTGGAACGATCCTAGTCATCCTTCACCTGTCGATCAAGCTCTTAATAATGTTTGGGGTTACGAAGGGCCATGGCCAACCACAGTTTTTAGTACAAACGAAGAAGGTCGTTTCCATTTTGGGATTAGTCCTGAGGACATTACACCAGAAGGTAAAGATTTTAGGGTTTATCCAGTCGACTATGCTACATCTGGTGATATGGATACAACAACACAACAATATTACTTCATTAAAAAAGGCTCACCATATGTTACTCTTACATCATCTGGTGGTGTAGAATCAGTACCAAATGGACCTGTAGTTGTACCGAATCAAGCATTCAAAGGGACAATTGCAACTAAAAATGGTACTGGTATGATTGGTGGTAAATTTACAATCAATAATAGTAATCTTTACACTTTCAGCAATATCAGACTTTCGCAAGAATATTCACAGTATTTAGAAGGTAAAGGTATTACACCTACTTTAACTGTAAGTCAACCGTATAATGATTCATCTGAGGGTGGTCAATCTACAGATATTACGATCAGTGGAATTGGAGCAGCAGGAGCTCTTGATCATGATATGAATATTATTGAAGCAGATGTCACATATACAAGTCCAAATCCATTTGTTGGAGCAGCAGGTTATTTTGTTACAAAATCAAGCTTCACTTATTCAGATGCTGAAAAGAAAGTGGCTAACTTCGAAGTGAATTATCCAAATGTGAAAATGCCAACTTCAATGCTTACAGGTGGTCTCTTAGCTGAGTCTTTCATGCAAACTACACTTGGCGGTAGCTTTACAAACATTATCAGAGAAACTGGCGGAAAGGTTACGGTACGAGATAGTAATAACAACGTAGTTGCAGAAACAGACAAACCAAGTACCGATCAAAACTCCATTCAGTATCAGGGAAATTCGGGTGGTACTTATGGAGTGATAGCGCCTGTTAGTGATAACCCATATAATGTTGAAGTATTTATGCCAGGACACTTTAAGGACTATTACAAGTCGCCTGTTATTGGCTCAACGAAGTATGGCTATCGTTCAGGTAGTTATTGGGATAGACCTAATTATGAAGAACCTCTGTTATTAGCTGGGGATGTCAATGGGGATAACGTTATTGACATGAATGACTTAATTGCAGAAATTCAAGCCTTTGAAGATTATCAGTTCTTGTTCGGCCCTATAGGAGCAACCTCTGATGATAAAGTAGCTTTCTTTACGAATCCTACTACCGGTCATAGAAATAATGATATTAGCTGGTCTTTCACAGGTCAGAATCAATTTGGTGGATTTTCGTATAGTAAAATTGACTACAATGATTTCTACTATATTTTCAAAAACTTTGGTCAAGTGAATCAAACTGCAGTTAATGCTGGGATTTCGGTTCCAACTCCACAGCTTACTGTACCAAGTAATCAAACTATCACATCAAATAGAGGAAGCTATACTAGTCCAACGTTTGATACAGCTGTGAAAACACTTAGCTTAACTGCTGGAGATGATCTCAACAAAGTAAGAGCAGCCCTAAATTTCTCAGGACCTGCACAAAAGACTTCAGCTACTCAGTTGCCAACTTTACCAGATTTGAAAAATGGTTCGTCAATTGAGCTAATACCATCTAGCACAACAATCTTAGATGATATTGTTTGGAGAAAAGCGATTACTAAAGTTGAACTTGTTTTAGGTACAACTACTACAGATGTAACAAGTGCAGCAACAGTAAGTGAAGGATATAGATACTTTGATCCACTTAAAGGACCTACTAATGTACCTTCTAAAATTAAGTTGCCAGGATCCTTGTTTACTGCAACAGGAGCTTACAGTGTCAAATTTTATGCAACTGGATATACAACTGTAACAGTACCTTTTTCAATCGCAGATGTACCGATTCCAACACCGAATATTCCATTAGTAACCGATCCTTCAAAAGCACATATCGGCAAGGATTTAACTTTCACATTTACTGATGATGCGAATTGGCGTAATGGAATTAACAAAATCGTAGTTACAACAGGAGGAAATAAATCAGTAGATATAACCTCTTTGAGAGATGATAATAATAATTTGTACTACGATATCACTAATCCAGGTCAAATTACATTTAAGCCAGATTTATTTAAAACGAATACAACACTGACTAACAGCACTTCCTATCAAAATGCAACATTAGATCCAGGTGGAGCTAACTATTTACCGCAGACATATAAATTTGTTATCGATTCCACTTTTAACGGGACAGTTTACCCACAAAAAACGATTGGTGGAGATTCGACATTTGTTGCTGCACAAGCTGTCGGCTATAGTGTTACGTTTGATAGTGGAAATGGTGGTTCTCTAATTAATCCAATAGCTGTTGGATACCAACCAAGTAGAACAAGAGAGGGAACAGGATTTCCTATCGCAGGTACAAGACCAGCTCCAACAAGAAACGGATATAGTTTCGTTGAATGGCGTTTAGTTGATCCAGTAACTCATCAAGTAGCTACTAGTCAATGGAATCCAAATACAGTTTTAACTACTGATATTACCGTTTCAGCTAATTGGAAAATGAATTATACGCAAAACCTTTCACCTGTTGATAAAACTAAGCCAGATGGTGCGAAGTTCGCAGGTTTAGTGCTTGGTGAAGATAACCTGAATATCAACATTCCAGATTATGCAACGAATGTTTCATGGTTAACGGGTAAAGAGAAGATTGCAAAAATTGAAAAGACTTACAAAAAGTTAGATAGTTCCGGATTAACGATACCGACTACTTTAACTGAAACAATCGATCCAAGCACGTATGGTTTTACATCTAACACTGACGGTAGTGGAACACTTTCCTTAACAACTGCTACTGAAAAATATGCAAATGCTCATCCAACTGAAAAGTTTGCATTTAGTGAAGCGCCAAGTAGTTTGGGCTATTACACGTTAACGATTACATCAACCACAAACGATGTGATATCGATTCCGAATGTTAAACTTGGATATCGTGCTCATTTTGACTTAAATGGCGGAACGTTGAAGAATCCAACTAATACTGTTTTCAACGATAAGTTTGTAAATGGAAGAGTAACTTCACCGGATATGTCTGTTGCATCAACGATTATTGAAAAATTAGCAAATGGTGTACCACTAGCTATTAATCAAACACTTTACCTTGATGCCGCAAACACAAAGGGAATGGAATCAGACATTTCAGCGATCACTTTCAATGTCCTTAAAGACAATGTAAATTACTATGTATGTTGGACTAAAGCGGCGCCGGCAGTTTCCAAGGATACTGATGGAAACATAGTGGGAAGTGATATTACTTTAAAATTCACTGATGATGGAACATGGAAAAATAATATTACGAAAGTAAAAATTGGCTCAAAAGAATTAGTTCGTAATACAGATTACACCATTACTGACGGTGCGATCATATTAAACCATTATTTATTCACAGCTGGACAAAAAGTGAATGTAACGATTATTTCTGAGGGTTATCAAGATGTAATCGTCACTGATCAGGTTATCGGTCATTTAGTAACTTTCGATTCAAATGGCGGTGATTATGTAGCATCGCAAATAGTGGACTCTCGTATTACAAAACCTACTGTAGATCCAACAAAAGTTGGCTATAAGTTTATGGGTTGGTATACGGATGCAGCATTGACAACACCATTTGATTTTGCAAACATCGTAACAGAACCAACAACACTTTATGCTAAATACGCTTTAGCGACATCTATTGTATCAGCAGATACAAAAGATAACGTCCTTGGTAACGATATGACAATTGAATTCAGTGATGTTAACTGGGCTAAAGACATTACTAGTATTAAGCTTAATGGAACTACTGTAGATGTAACAAAATACAAAGTAGATCCTACTTTAGGTACCATCACTCTAGATAAGAGTCTCTTCACAAAAATAGGAGATTTTACGATTATAATTAGTGCAGCTGAATATGCAGATGTAACAGTTTCACAAAAAGTGATTACTGGTTATAATGTGCATTTCGTACTACCAAGTGACGCTCCAACTGAAGTGAAAGATGGTGTGAAAGACCAAAATGTAGCACGAAGAATCACAGAACCGGTTGTTTATGGTTATGATTTAGCTTGGTTTGCAGATGAAGAATGTACAATTCCTTGGGATTTCACAAGCTCGATCTATTCTGCAAAAACAATTTATGGAAAATGGTCACTTCATAAGTTTACTATTGTCTTTGATAGACAGGATGGTGGCTTAGTAGAAAGTAAGACAGGAGATTATAGCAAAACAATCAATGCTCCAACAGCACCAATAAGATCAGGTTATGCATTCCTTGGTTGGTATAAGGATGCTGAAGGTAAAACAGCATGGAATTTTGCGAGTGATAAAGTGTCAGGCGATACAATACTTTATGCAAAATGGGCAGCTGGTGTAGAAAACCATGGTGTTTACAACCAGGATGTTAAAATCAGCTTTAATGAAGCAACCGCTAAATTAGATGGAAAAGATTTCACAAGCGGTACGGCTGTTACTGGAGAGGGTAACTACACATTAGTGATAACGGACGCAGCCGGAAACGTATCAACCGTGAAATTTACAATTGACAAAACAGCTCCTAAAGCACCAATTGTGAATAAAGTGACCTCCACGGCTAAAGTCGTAACAGGTAAAGCTGAAGTTGGCTCTACGATTTTAATAAAAGCAGGCACAAAAACACTTGGCACAGGAACAGTTGATAGCAATGGTAAGTTCACTGTTTCAATTGTAAAACAAACCGTAGGTACACACCTTTACGTAACAGCAATTGACAAAGCTGGAAACGAAAGTTCTGCTACGAAGGAAACGGTAAGCAAATAAGAAACAAGAAAGATCCCTGAAAAATTTTCAGGGATCTTTCTTGTTTAATTGAAAAAGGAGGAAATCATCCTCCTTTAGACTATAAATAAATTTTAAGTGTTTATTAATAAGTTTGCAATTTCCAATGCTTTATCCGGTAAATTATTATTAGAATAATAATGAAATAATTCTTTTTTTGAACGCTGTATCAGATAAGTATACCCAGAATTAGAAAACATAGGTAATGCTTTATTAAGTAAATATTGATGATATTCTTTTTCTTTAGATTTTAATAAATAAAGTAGAAGTTTAAATAGATGGATATATAATAATTGCTTTATTCTTATTGCAATTGTTAATCCATCTTCTGCGTGTTGTATGAGTTGATCGTTTGCAATAAGGTTCCCATCAAAGGAACTGCGAATAAAACCTTCTAAAGAAAGTAAGTAGACAGGAGAATCAAGATTCTTTAAGGACATAGATTCTTTATAAAACGTACTTGCTTGCTTATAGTCTTTTCTTCGGTAGTATTCTGCCGCTAAATTATGCAATACTTTTGCCTTTCGCTCAGGGGCATTACATAATTCACAGCTTATGATTAATTTTTTATATCGGTTTATTATTTCTTCATTACCATCATCATCTTCAACTTGAATGATCATAAGCATTTCTGCATCAATAACTCGAAGATAGTTATTTATATCATGAAAGAAATTATGGGATTTATCAGCATAATAATAAGCCAAAACGGGTGATTGTATAGTATGGTAAGCTATTGCTAGGTGATAATAATATTCTGGATTATTATAATTTTGAATTTGTATGGTTTTTAATATTTGAATCGCTTTGACGTACTCTTGTTTTTCTAAATAGTAACTACCCAAAACATGTTTTAAAAGATTGCTTTCAAATAATGTTAGTTTGTTTTCTATTTTTTTGATTTTCTTAATGATTTTGTATGCTTCCTGACATTTATGATGCATTAATAGATATCTGGCCCGAAGTAATTGATACATATGAAAATATTCCGAAATTTGAATTAATTCTTCTTGTTCTAGTTCACCATTAATTTGGGACATATCTTTAAAAGATTGCATAATGATTGCTTCATGTAATTTGAATATTTGTTGTTTTACACCTAAAAGTTTTTTTATTTCTGTCTCCATATTTATTCCCAGGCGTTTGCATATTAAAGCAATGATTTCAGTTGCAAAAGTTGTTTGATTGCATTCGATTTTACTAATATGTGTAATGGAACATATATCTTTCCCTAATTGCTCTTGAGTTAGTTTGTATTTCTCACGATAAAACTTGATGATTTTCCCCTCATACATAACTAATATCCTCCTTAGCCAATTTCCCCATTGAAACAACTTACCAGATAACATTCTACATTCTTCAAAATATTAAGTACATTTAGAAAAATGGAGTATCTTGTGAAGTAATACTTAAGAAGACATCAAATAAAAATATGCAAAAAATAAAGCTGCCACTGCTGCAGCGAAATCTTCATTTCAATAGCTTGAAAAGGAATGGGAATAGAGATTCTGGGGAAAATATGTAAAACTTTCCGATTTGGAGAAAAGAGGTACCTTTAATGAAAGCCGACCGATCACTAGACCAAAACGAGAAGTCGCTGCAGGAAATGCTATTCCATAGCTCAGACTTCAAAACGAGCGATTTCGTGGCCGGCCACCGACATTTTCGGCTTTTTTATTTCGATACAATGATTGAGCTTACTGTGGTACAGGAACACATTATCCGCCCATTGCTTGGCAACAGCGACGTTAGCGTACGTGAAGCTGTGTCCATTCTAGAATATAGTGAGACCGATCTTATAACGGTTGCATCGACAGCGATCGTCGCAGGGAAGACGGTTGTTCAAATTGAAGGCGAAGCGAAGTTCTATGTGCTTGGAACCGAGCTTAATAAAGAACGCGCGGTAAATATTCCGGTGAACGAACGGGTACTGCGCGGTTCCAACCAAGCGTTGATCGAAAATCTGGATACAAATCTCAATTTGATGCGTAAGCAGATCGCGTCGCCAGATCTTGTCGTAAAGTTCTACCAGCTTGGCCGTAGGTCGAATACAAAAGTTGCGGTACTTTACCTACGGTCTCTCGCCAACGAAAATGTTCTAGAGGAGTTTGAGCGCAGGATCGAGGGCATCGACATTGATTACGTCGAAGCGCCCGGGTTTATTCAAGAAATGATTGAAGACAAAAAATTCTCGATGTTTCCCAAAATGCTTGTTACCGAAAGACCGGACCGGGTAAAATCTTACTTGATGGATGGTAAAATCGCGATTTTAACCGACGGTTCGCCAAATTCCCTGATCATTCCGGTTTCGTTCTGGGCGTTCTTCCAAACCCCCGACGATTACCAAACTGGCTGGCTTTTCGGCAGCGCATTCCGGTTTCTTCGGATCTTCAGCTTTATTATCGCAATGTGCCTGCCTGGCACTTACGTGGCCCTTGTCACTTTTGATCCACGTATTGTCCCGTTCGAAATCGCACTGACGCTGCAAAGCACAATGCAATACATCGCGATGCCACCAGTACTTGAAGCGTTCGCTATGCTGTTCATACTCGAAATCTTGCGAGAGGCGACCGTCCGTCTTCCAAGTTCAATCTCTAATACAATCGGCGTGGTAGGAGGCATTGTCATCGGTACCGTCGTTGTTGAGGCCAATCTGATTTCCAACATGATGGTCATCGTAGTGGCGCTCACAGCTATTGCTTCATTTATTATTCCTTCCTACGAAATGAGTAACGCGGCCCGAATTTTGACTTACCCGTTCATTGTGATGGCCTCGATTTTCGGGCTAATCGGTTTGGTGATTTCATTCCTATTGGTAATTACGCATTTGGCCCGTTTAAACACGATGGGCATACCGTACTTTTACTCGGGGATTAGTGGCGATACGGTCAAGGATACATGGTTAAGAGGGCCAATCAGGAGCTTGAAAAAACGCCCGCAGGAAAGCTTGGCAAAAGACGAAATAAGAATAAGTGCCCGAAGGGGAGGGACTGAATGATACACTTAGAAAAAATCTCTATCAACCAACTTATTTGCCTCGTTATTTTGACCCAAATCGGCGTTAGCGTTTTAACGATCCCTTACGCACAAATCCGCTACTCGGGCAACGACTCGTGGATGTCCATCCTTATTGGGGGAGTGATTGCTCAAGCAGTCATCCTGATCAACTATCAACTTGGAAAGAGATATTCCAATCGGTCGTTGCCCCAGTATATGTCTGCTATAGTTGGAAAGCCGTTAGGATCGGTCGTGAACTTCCTGTTTGCCGCGTACTTCGCGCAAAATATTTTCATGGTTACTATCACTTATGCTGATGTCATCAACCGCTGGGTGTTATTTCAGACTCCTTGGTTTGTGTTAATCGGAGTATCTTTCACAATTGCAGCGTATATCGCTTCATCTACACTCCGGTCAATGGCTACAGTTACGCAGATGATTATGCTTTTGTTTCTGATTTGCATTGTGATCATATTCGTAAGTGGATTGGGAAAAGGGGACTTACGTCATTTTTTGCCAATCGGTACTCACGGGATCGGACCGCTTATTAAGGGTGCTGTCCCTTCGTTTTGGTTGTACTCGGGATATGAACTTCTTCTGTACGCTTTTCCATTTGTAAGATCCTGTAAGAAGAAGGATATCGTAATGGCAATGTCGGCCGCCAATGGATTTACGACCTTTTTTTACATATTCATAACAGTCATTGTTATGTACAACTTCAGCGAAAGTCAATTGAAGTCCATCCCGGAGCCGATGGTGTTCATTCTCCGTAAATTCAGATGGCCAGTTGTTCAAAGCCTCGATATTCTATTTATGACGATTTGGCTATCTGTGGTTACGGTAACGGTGTATGTTTATTTGTTTTTGTCAGCCCGTTATTTGGCATTCATTGGAAGTAAAGAAATCCGCAACCATCCTTTTTTGGTATGGATTTTAGCGGTTGTTTGCTTCGGATTCGGATTAGGGGGCTCCGACCGGCAATGGCAGTCCCGATTTTCCGACTATCATAATATTGCTACTGCTATTATGATTGCCATTGTGCCGACAATTCTGCTTCTCGTTTCTCTAGTACGGGGAAAGGAGAGTGGAGGATGAAAAAAGCAGTAATTGCAATTTTGATGGTGATCCTCTTAACCGGTTGTTGGGATCGATTACCACTGAAAACTCTTAATATGGTTGATATCGCTGGTATCGACCTGGACAAGGAGAATGGTGACGTTTTGCTCCATTATATCGTCACGGAGCTTAAAAATGTAGGTCAAGGTAGTGGGGATCCGTCCTCTAAAGTAACGGAGCTAAAAGGACAAAGTTTAATCGAAGCTGTCGGCGAAGGTGAATATACAGAAAAAGGCCCTTTCTTAGGGATCCACACTGGAATCTATTTATTAAGTAAGAGTTTTGCGACGGTTGATCCAGTTCAAGAGCTTACTTTTGTACTTAACGCGCCATATACGGCGATTAATTCTCCTGTAGTTATTTTAGATGGGAACATGTCTAAGATTTTTAAAAGTAAAATAGGTACTAATAAAAAATTTACAGGAGATCTAAACGAATTTGTTACGTCTTTAGAAAAGCATGGAATTGCACCAAACGTTTCCTTGATGAATTTAATACTATCTCGAAAAGATCCATTGGAATGTATCGCGGTGCCTTTGCTGAAACAATATAACTCTTCAATGGTATTAGGCGGCGCCCTATTATATCGTCAAGGTAAGTATACTGGCAAGGAGCTAGACAAAGACCAAGTCCAAATGTTGATGTTGATGTTAGAAAAGATCACAGGAAGGCAAAAGTTTACCGGAAATTTGACAAGAAAAGGTGAGGACAAAAACATCGATTACGGGTTTTCCGTCAAAAAAATAAATTCAAAGATTATCACCCACCCCGAATCGGGCGAATTGCCGAAAGTCAGCATCGAAGTCAGTATGCGAATTAATGTATTCAAACTTGACAAGTCAGTTCAAACACTTAAGCCCGATTACGTTAATCGAATGGAAAAAGAACTGAGTAAACATCTGGAAGAAAAAACGGCAGCGACGATCGAGACTTTGCAAAAAGCGAATTGCGACATTCTTGGCATCGGAAAGGAATTTAAGGCATATCATCCAGACATTTGGAAGTCTTTGAACTGGCGCAAAGACTTTCCGGAAATGTCAATTGAACCTAAATTCGAAGTGCAGATCCTTAACTCGTCAGAATAATAGCTCGGGTGGGCGCGTACTCAGATTGGGGAACGCGTCCAATGAATGACCACGGAGAATAAAAATCAAATGTAAAATGTTTTCAAAGATGATATTGTGGATCAAATCTGCTGAAAGTTGAGATGATAGTTTGAATTTTGAACAAATGGAGTATATAGTCAATGTTGCAAATGAGATGTCAATAACCAAAGCTGCAGAAAAATTATTTATTTCACCATCAGGGATGAGTCAATCCATAACACAGCTAGAAAATGAGCTTGGAATAAAAATCTTTAACCGAGCAAAACAAGGAGTTACCCCTACTTTTGAAGGTAAAATAGTTATTTCCAAAGCAATCGATTTACTTAAGACCATTAAAGAACTGAACAAAGAAATTTATGATTATAAAAATAGTAATCAAACTAATTTAAAAATTATTACAGCGCCCACCTTTTCTTTTGTAATTCAAGAAACAATGGTTAAGTTTAATTCAAGAAATCGTGATATTACATTCGAAGTTGTAGAGCAAAACCCTACAGATATTATTCAGAATTTCAACAAAGAAAACTATGACTTCGCTTTCATACATGCATCTTTAAATGAATTAAAAAGAGAAAAAAATATTTGTTTTGAACATATTCACGAGGGTCACATATGTATAGCGGTTGGTAAAAATTCACCTTATTATTCTTTCGATTTTGTAAGACTTAGTGATTTAGAGAATTCAAAATTTGTTCTATATAATTCATCGGATTATAAAAAGGTATTAAAATTAATTAAACTGAATCCCAATCAAGTTTTAATTAGATCAAATAGCAGCAGCCTTCTTTTCGAGTTGGTAAAAGAAAGTCAAGCCGTTTTATTTTTGCATGATTTTTCTATTATACATAGTCCCATGGTTAAAGATGGAGAAATAAAAATCATCCCTCTTAGGGAAGAAAATTATTTTCCAATTGATTTCTGGCTTATATATTTAGAAACCAAAGGTTTAACAAAGGTAGCGAAGGAATTTATTGATGACTTTTTTAAAAACCTAAAAAATAGAAATAAAAGTTAACCCAGTTAAATTTTCAAGCTAAAGTTCTTTACTCAGACTTCAAATTGAAGATTGCGTGGCGGTAACCGAAGTTACCGTCTTTTTTATTTGGATACAATGAATTAGTTTAGCTTGGTGCAAGACAATATTACGCCCTTTGCTTCCGCGCCTGGTTGTCTTTTTGTCAAATAATTCTATGTATAGATTCAAATTTAGTTTCAAATCCTATTAGTAAATAGATATTATTTCGAAAAACATTTCTAGTTAGAAAAACAGTTGAATGAGTGTATTGATTTTGGTTTGGAGGAGTCGTTTATCATGTTAAAAAAATTAATAAATGCATGGTTCATTCTCTTTTTATTAATATCTGTCGTTGGTTGTAACAGAGATTCCGATATGTCCTCTTCATCTAAAAAAACACATAATAGTTCAGAAGAATCCGTAACTCCGCTTCAAAATCGCGCAAATTCTAATCAAAAAGTCAAAATAACAAAAGCTTCTTATATAAAACAGGAGAAGACGAAGAATGGAAAAACAATCTATACCACGAAATATCCTGCATCAATAGCTGTTGTTGTAAACAAAAAAATTTACCTGCCCAAAAATTATGTTCCTAAGAATTTAATTTATCCCAATACTTCTTTTATTTTTAAGGAAAAAGTAGAAAAACGTAAATTGCGGAAGGAAGCAGCGGTTGCTTTAGAAAAAATGTTTGCAGCAGCAAAAAAGGATAAAATTTATTTGAGTGGAGTATCTGGATATCGTTCTGAGGCAACTCAAACGGCGGTTTTTAATCGATATGTAAAAAGGGATGGTTACGAAAAGGCAATAACATATAGTGCTATTCCGGGTACAAGTGAACACCAAACGGGATTGGCAATTGATGTTAGTGGAAGTACTGGGAAGTGTGCAGCGGCTTCATGCTTTGCCGATACAAAAGAAGCGAAATGGATAGATAGAAATAGCGCTAATTTTGGATATATTGTACGTTATCCAAAAGGAAAAGAGCATGTTACGGGCTACAAATATGAGCCTTGGCACATTCGCTATGTTGGCCCTGACATAGCAAAAGATATGAAGAAACGTAATTTGACATTAGAAGAGTATTACGGTATTTTCCCTATTATTAAATAACCTGCGTTTCACCGAGGTGAAAACGTGAAGATTAGGTGGAGATTTTACTCCACCTAATCTTTTCATGATTATTATTATGAATAAGATTTTTTATTAAATAGTAAAAAACGTAAGAATAGATAAAAGAATAGATGTAATGATAATGGCAATAAGCGGACGTATTGCTTTGGTACGTAATTCTTTTAAGCTAATATTTAATCCTAAGCCGGTCATAGACATCGTTAAAATAAATGATGTCAATGTTGCAATATCAGACATCATTGATTTTGATACTAAAACCTCATGACCCATGATATAGGTCCCCACAAAGCTCATGACGATAAAACCAATTAAAAACCATGGAAACTCGAACTTTGCTTCACCCTCCATTTTTCCATTCTTTTTCATCCAAAGTATTAGGATAAAACAAAGCGGAATTAATAGAAATACCCGTGAAAGTTTAGCCAGTAATGCATGTGCAAGAGCGTCTTGCCCTGCAGGAACGGCCGCTAATGCAACATGACCTATTTCATGAAGGCTAATTCCAACCCAGGTTCCGTAGTCTATAGAACTAATAGGCAATAAAGGGAATAATAACGTATAGATAATTGAAAAAACCGTGCCTACTAATGCAATAATGCCGACCCCCATAGCCGTATCTTCATCTTTTGCTTTAATAATGGGCGATACGGCCGCGATGGCAGCAGCACCACAAATACCAGTTCCAACACTAAGTAATAAAGAAAGATTTAAATCTGCTTTAAGCAATTTTGCAATGAACATAAGAACAACAATCGAAAAAATAATTGTTAAGGCTCCTTTAAGCAATAGTGGAAAGCCCTCTTGAAATATTACGATCATGTTAAGCTTTAATCCGTAAAGTATGATGGCAAATCTTAAAAGTTTTTTTGCTGAAAATTGAATACCAGTACGCAACCCTTCCGGATATCCAAATACCTGTCGATAAATAACAGCAAGTAAAATTGCACAAGCAAGTGGTCCAATGCGATTAAGACCAGGTATTGCTGCCAAAAAAAAGCCAGACAGGGCTATGATAAACGTAAAACCTATTCCATATACCAATGATACATTTAACTTTTTTTTAGCTTTTTTTTCATGATTAGGGCTGGTCAATATTAATGCTTTTTGTTCCAATGCTTTCATCCCCTTGATTGCTTTATTTATTATTATCGTAACGAATGATTTACAATAAGGAAAATAAATGATTATTATAGTTATAATAAGTTAAAACGATATATAGGAGATGAACGTATGGATCAACTATTATCTGTATTTATTTCTGTAGCTGATAAGAGAAACTTTTCCAGAGCTGCCGAAGAGCTTCATATGACACAGCCTGCCGTTAGCCAGCAAATTCAATTATTAGAAAAATATATTGGCGCAAAACTGCTTCTGCGAACAAACAAAAGTGTGAAACTCACAAAAGCAGGTGAAATAGTCTATTTACATGCAAAGGAAATAACAGGTTTATACAAACGAATGTCTGAGTTAGTCAATGAATTACATAACGAGCCAACAGGATTATTAAAAATTGGTGCCAGTTATACTTTTGGTGAATATGTCTTACCACATATACTTGCAAAACTGAAGATCCAATTCCAGAATATCGTTCCTTCCGTTCAGATTGGAAACACAAGAGATATTGCCAAAGCAATCATAAGTCATGAGATTGATGTAGGGATTGTTGAAGGGGAAATATCTAATACAAATATATATATTAAAACAATTTCAACAGACCAAATGTATATCGTGGCAGGAGGTAAGTATCCAATTTATCATAATAAGGAAGTTACACGAAGACAGGTTGAACAAGAGAATTGGATTGTCCGGGAAGAAGGCTCTGGCACAAGAGATGCAACAGAAAAATTATTTCAATCTTTAGAAATACGTCCTCCTAAATTAATGGAGTTCGGCAGCACACAACTAATTAAAGAAGCTGTCGAAGCGGGGCTCGGTATTAGTTACTTATCTGAGCTTACTGTTAAAAAAGAAAGACTGCTTGGTACGATTCAATTATTAAATGTAAAAGGAACACCTATAAGGAGAAATTTTTCGGTTATAACAGAATCTCCTGAATTGCATACGAAATCAATGAACTTATTTATTGAGTTAATAGAAAATTATTTAACGAATCAAAGATAGCAAAAATGTAAAAGACAAAGCCTTTTTTACTTAGGCTTTGTCTTTTTATTTAGAAGTGAATGTAGAGAGCAGGAAAGCACCTTACTAACCTGAACATGGGTATGTTGAACCTAACTTTTGCATATTAGCCATTGTTATATACAAGTTAAAATCTTTAATTTTATTTAATTATTATTTATGAGTATACTCAATGTAGTAATATTTAAAATATTCACAATAGTAAGCGTATAAATGCTTCTAAGTGAGGAGAAGGGGTGGAAATCATTTGATGAGTAATAATTTATATGAAAATCTAAAAAAAAGCGCAAGGAGTTTCCCAGATTGTATCGCTTATATCTATCGAGATAAAAGTGTTACTTATAAGGAACTAGAGCAGCAAGTGGATCAATTGGCTGCTGGTTTGGCTGCACATGGAATAGGGAAGGGAGATGGTGTGGCTCTTTTATTAGGAAATAGCCCTGAATTTCTCATTGCGTACTATGGCATTTTACGACTAGGTGCATTTGTTGTACCGATCAATCCTTTGTTTACCCAAGGGGAAATCAGCTACATATTAGATAATAGTCAAGCCAAAGCGGTTATTGCTCACGTATCTGTAGAGCCAAAGTTATCAGTAGTGAAGAAACAATTGGAAAATCTAACGTTAATCATTTATACCGAAGCCGAGAATCAGGAATGGACATGGGAGCATCTCATGGAGACAGGCCTGAATATTTGTGGAAGCCCTTACATTGATCAAGAAGACCTTGCAGTCATTCTGTATACGTCAGGTACTACCGGGAAACCAAAAGGTGCGATGTTATCACATCGGAACTTAGCATCGAATGCAGACTCTATTTCAAAATTACTTGAACTCGATGAAAATGACCGTGTAGTTGCTGTCCTGCCAATGTTTCATGTTTTCTGTATGACAGTTTGTTTGAATGCACCAATTGCTTGCGGGGCAACAGTCCTGATCCAGCCTAAATTCAGCCCTGTCGAAGTGGTCAGCACCTTTCGAGAAAGAAAGGCAACCGTGTTTGCAGGAGTACCTACGATGTACAGTTTTATCAATCAATTACCTGAAGCAACTGCGGAGGATTTCCAAACTATTCGTATGTGTATCTCTGGGGGTGCCTCGATTCCGGTCGAGCTGCTGCATAAATTTGAAAACAAGTTTAATGTTTCTATCTTAGAAGGATATGGACTTTCGGAAACAGCTCCACTCGTTGCGATTAATCCATTAAAAGGAACTCGCAAACCAGGTTCTATCGGCCTGAATATTCCAGCCGTCCAAAGCAAAGTGGTTGATGAGTTCGGTAAAGAATTGCCGAGAGGTGAAGTCGGAGAGTTAGTTGTTCAAGGACCAAATGTTATGAAGGGATATTTGGGGATGTCAGAAGCTACCTCAGCAGCTTTTAAAGACGGGTGGTTTTACACCGCTGATCTCGCAACAATGGATGAAGAAGGATACATCTATATTGTTGACCGCAAGAAGGACATGATTATTGTGGGGGGTTACAATGTATATCCTCGTGAAGTGGAGGAAGTCCTGTATCAGCACCCTGCCGTGGTCGAGGCGGCCGTAGTTGGAGTTCCTGATGGAGAATACGGAGAAAGCGTAAAAGCATACGTCGTAGTAAAGGATGAGCAATTCTCCATGAATGACATGATTGAATTCTGTAAGGATAAGCTGGCGAAGTACAAGCTTCCTAAACATGTAGAATTTTTTAAAGAGCTGCCAAAGAACTCAACAGGGAAGATATTGCGTAGAGAGTTAAGAGAATTGACTGAAGTAAAGTAAGAAAATAACCAAATTATTAAAGGGGGATTACTTATGTCAACCATTTTAAAGGAAAAAGTTAAAGGGCCAGTAGCTTGGAAAGGCACTGACTTGGCTAAAGATGAATCTTGGGTTTATTATTTGTCCGAAAAAACGATTGCTTCGCTTGAGAACGCTTTAGCACATGTTAAACAAAAGGGTTTAAAAGCTCCTGAATTTAACAAGGAGGACTTCCCGATTTCAGATCTTTTAGATGAAATTGATAACTTTGTTGAAGAGCTGGAGAATGGGAGAGGGTTCCTATTAATACGCGGATTACCAATTGAAAGGTATACAGATGAAGAAGCGAGCATCATTTACTGGGGGCTCGGCCTTCATATGGGCACTCCAGTATCGCAAAACGCTAATGGTGACCTTTTAGGACATGTTAGGGATCAAGGTCTTAGCTTGGAAAATTCAAATGTACGCGGTTATCAAACAAAGCTGCATCTTCCTTTTCATGCTGATGGATCTGACGTTGTTGGATTGTTAAGCCTGCGAAAAGGAAAATCCGGTGGACACAGCAGTATCATCAGCTCGATGGCTGTTTATAATGAAATTCTGGAGAAGAATCCCGAATATCTAGGAATTCTCTGTCGACCATTTAACTTTGATCGTCGTGGAGAGGAGGCTCCAGGAGAATCTCCAGTATTTACATCACCAATCTTTAGTTATTATGATGGAAAACTAAGCTGTCGATATGTCCGTTTATTTATCGAATCAGCACAAGCGAAAACAGGTATCCAGCTGTCAAAAGTTGAAATTGAAGCATTAGACTTACTGGATTCCCTCCTTCATGATGAAAATTTGCATTTTAATATGATGTTGGAGCCAGGTGATATCCAATTCGTCAATAATTATACGGTTCTTCACTCACGCACTCAATATGAAGACTATGAAGAACTGGATCGAAAACGTCATTTATTAAGATTGTGGCTCACGATGCCAAATGGCCGGGAGATTTCCCCGGATTTCGCGATGTTTATTGATGAGAATACGGGAAAACCGGGTCGCGGCGGTGTACCTGCTCGTAATAAAACAGCTGGCGGTATAGTAGAAACCTTGAAGTAATTTTGTATAAACCGGTTCGTCAGAACGGGCAGGAACACATTTCAATTTTATAAAAATGTGTTCCTTATAGAGTAAAAGTAAGATAGTCTTTCAGATTAGTAGAGTAATCAAATTATAAAGGAGGATATTTATGACGAACATTTTAAATGAAAAAATTCAAGGGCGATCGGCTTGGAAAGGTATGGAACTAGCTAAAGATGAATCATGGATTTATTATTTGTCCGAGAAAACGATTGCTGCTCTGGAGAAGGCTGTATTCCATGTTCAACAAAAGGGATTAAAAGCACCTGATTTTAAAAAGGAGGATTTCCAGATTCCTGAACTCGCTGACGAAATTACTTACTTTGTTGACGAACTGGAGAATGGAAGAGGGTTTCTATTGATACGAGGATTACCAATGGATCAGTTTACTGACGAAGAAGCAAGCATTATTTACTGGGGTCTCGGACTTCATTTGGGACTACCGATAATCCAAAGCAAAAATGGGGAACTCTTAGGGCATATCAAAAACGTAGGTAAAGACTTTAATGATAATACAAAAGTACGTGGTTACCAAACGAATGTACATCTTGATTATCACACAGATTTAGCTGATGTGGTCGGATTACTATGTCTTCGCAAGGCGAAATCTGGCGGTTTAAGCAGTATCGCAAGTGCGATGTCTATTTATAATGAAATTCTGGAGAAGCACCCAGAATACCTTGAAATTCTCTATCGTCCATTTGCCCATGATCTTCGCGGGGAAGAATCACCAGGTCAATCTCCAGTTGTTCATACACCGATCTTTAGCTATTACGATGGTAAATTAAGCTGCAGATATATTCGCCAATATGTCCAATCAGCACAAACGAAAACAGGTATCCCTTTGTCGGAAGAGGAAATCGAAGTATTTGATTTTATCGATTCCCTCACGCATGATGAAAACTTCCATATTGATATGATGATGGAACCTGGTGATATGCAATTCGTTAATAATTATACCGTTTTTCATTCACGGACTCATTTTGAAGATTACGAAGAAGACGACAAGAAACGCCATCTATTAAGATTATGGCTCATGATGCCAAATGGTCGTAAAATTGCCCCAGATTTCGAGTTTTATATCGGCGGGGTACCTGTAAAAAGATAAAAAGCTGGTGGGCGTAATAAACACCATTATTTCTAATATCAAGTGAGATGGTGATTTTATTCAACGAAATATGGTGGATAAAATCACCATTTTATGTTTTTAAAATGCCTTATGATGAGAATAAAAGTTTAGGAATATAGCCGAGTTAATTTTATAATTAATTGAAGTGAGGTTGATTCTCCTTGATAAATTTAGATCCGCAAGCAGAAAAATATTTACAAGCATTTAATCAGATGCCGCCAATTCATAAAATGGATCCTCAGACAGTAAGAGATATGCTAGTAAAGGCACCTCGCCCTGCTGTAAAATTAGAACCGCTTTCAAAGGTAGAGGATTTGATGCTTCCAGTAAGCCAGAATGAAAAAATAAAATGTCGGGTATACATACCAGATGGGCAAGGCCCCTTGCCTCTATTTGTATACTACCACGGTGGGGGATGGGTTCTCGGAGACATTGAATCAACGGATGCAAGCTGTCGAATGATCGCTAATAGAACGGATAGTATTGTTGTATCCGTAAACTATCGACTTGCACCAGAGTATAAGTTTCCGACTGCTGTCGAAGACGCATATTCGGCTTTGGAATGGGTGTATGAAAAAGGGACTTCCTTTAACGGAGATGTTTCAAGATTGGCAGTAGGAGGGGATAGCGTAGGTGGAAATCTAGCAACAGTAGTTACGATGATGGCGAGAGATAGAAAAGGTCCCGACATCACTGCTCAGGTCTTACTTTATCCTCCGACAAACCTTGAGTGCAATACGGAATCTCATCAAATATTTGCAAAAGGATTTGGTCTGGATCGCGAACAGCTGTTTTGGTTCCGTGATCATTATTTAAGGAATGAAGAGGACAGGTGTAATGAGTACGCTTCACCCTTGGTTGCTGAAGATTTAAGTGGTCTCCCGCCAGCATTAGTAATCACAGCGGAAAATGATGTGCTTAGGGATGAAGGTAGGGCTTATGCTTATCGTCTGAGAAAATTTGGTGTGCAGGTTGAATATGCATGTGAACCCGGCATGGTACACGGCTTTTTTGCACACATGGCTATTTTCTCTAACAACATTGAAGCAACTGTTTCTAAGATTAACAAATTCTTACGTACAGCAAAATATTCGATAAAAATCTAAATAAAACGAGCCTCACAAGTTAATGAGGCTCGTTTTATATTTATCTGTTTTATAGACTATTAATTGGAATCTATGAAACAGACAATAGTAACAACCAAGTATTTTAGAAATAAACGGTATTTCCAATGCCGCCAGTTACCGGAATAACATCACCAGTAATCGATGCTGACAAAGGTGAGGCTAGGAAGGTAACGACATAAGCAATTTCCTCTGCAGTTATCAAGCGGCCGAGGGAATTTAGTGATTCTACCTGGCGTATAGCTTCCTCATTAGTGACCCGATCTCTAAACGTTTCCGTATCGACAATACCTGGGTAAACAGCATTAACGTTAATTCCGTGCTTTCCTAATTCCAATGAGGCGGATTTCGTCATATGGACAACAGATGCATTACGCGGACCGGAACTAAAGTAATTACCGCCAATTCTGGCAGCCAGACCACTTATATTTATGATACGGCCCCATTTATTTTCTATCATATAAGGTGCAACAGCTCGGATACAGCGAAAATAACCCATGTACTTTTCAGCAAAATCTTTCATAATTAGTTCATCTTTAATACTATAAAAATCCTCTGGCTCCTGGCCGCCAACGCGGGCACCGCTGTTGATTAATATATCAATACTTCCCATTGCTGCTGCGGATTGTTCAACTAGATTTAGGATAGAGTTAGGATCAGAGGTATCTGCCACAATTGGATAGATATTTCGGTTTGTTTCTTGTGCCAATTCCTTTGCAGCAATCTTTAGAGTGGATTCGTTTCTTGAACAAATCGTACAATCTACACCTTCTAGAGCCAACTGGCGGGCAATAGCTTTACCAATACCACGGCTTCCTCCAACAATAAGTGCCTTTTTTCCGGATAACTTTAAGTCCATCGTTCAACCTCCTGTATTGATTCCCTAGTAATAGTGGATAGTGATTTTTTAGAATATTGATTCTTTTCTTTATTTGATTTTACCTTTAAATAATATTTATATAAAATTAAAGATTTTAATTTGTACTTTAGTTAGACTAATATAATATGATGTTGAAATTTTCCATTGTAAATGGAGGTAATATTTAGATATATTAGTATTATTTACATGCAATTTAAAATGTTTAATTTTATTTAACTGAAAATTATGAATATAATTAGTGTAATGCCTATTATCACAGTCACAATGCTATTAAAGCGATTCTATGTAAATAAAGGGGGGAACATCGTTCAATAGAATCAATTGTATCAAGAAGAATGGTAAAAAGAGGGAGTTGCTCTTTTAGTAAGAAACAGCCCGAACATTGTTTACTACAGATAAAAAGTGTAGTAGAAAAGGAAGGAGGAATATAGGTGCCGTCCATTTTAAAGGAAAAAATCCAAGGACCAGTAGCGTGGAAAGGTATTGATCTAACCAAAGATGATTCATGGATTTATTATCTGTCTGAGAAAACGATTGCGTCTCTTGAAAGCGCTTTATATTTTGTGGAACAAAAGGGTTTAAAAGCACCAGATTTTAAAAAGGAGGACTTCCCAATTCCTGATCTCTCTGATGAGATCAATTACTTTATTGAAGAGTTAGAAAATGGAAGAGGATTTCTGTTAATTCGTGGATTACCAATGGAAAGGTATACGGATGAAGAAGCAAGCATTATTTACTGGGGTCTCGGAGTACATTTGGGTATCCCGGTGACGCAAAACGCAAATGGTGAGTTTTTAGGACATGTCGTTGACCAAGGTCTGAACATTAATGATTCCAATGTACGCGGTTACCAAACGAATGCACATCTTCCCTTTCACCCAGATGGATCTGACGTAGTCGGATTATTAAGTCTTCGAAAGGCTAAATCAGGGGGATTTAGTAGTATTGTAAGTTCAATGGCTGTTTATAATGAAATTCTGGAGAAGTACCCAGAGTACCTTGAAATTCTTTATCGTCCATACTCCTTGGATCGTCGTGGTGAAGAAGCACCAGGAGAATCTCCAGTATATTCATCACCAGTCTATAGCTATTACAAGGGTAAATTAAGCTGCAGATATAATCGCGGATATGTCGAATCAGCACAAGCGAAAACAGGTATCCTTTTGTCAGAGGAAGAAATAGAAGCATATAACTTAATGGATTCTCTCCTTCATGATGATAACATGCATATCGATATGATGATGGAACCTGGTGATATGCAATTCGTAAATAATTATACTGTTCTTCATTCACGTACTGTATATGAAGATTATGAAGAACCCGAACGCAAACGTCATTTATTAAGATTATGGCTTACGATGCCAAATGGGCGAGAAATTGCGCCCGATTTCGCTATGTTTATTGATGAAAAAACAGGTAAAGCGGGTCGCGGGGGTATTCCTGTACGTGAAAAAACAGCTGGCGCAATTAGAAACACGAGGTAATGGTTTTAATAAATATCAGGTGTTTAAACATAGAAGATTTACCTTTACAAACCTTTTCATAAGAAGACGAATGGTTTCATGTTGATGGGAGAGCCTTGCAGATTTTTACGAAAAGATGTTCTTTAATTAGTAGAAAAGAAGGGGAGAATTTTACATTGAAAACACCAAAATATTCTTGGATTATATTATTAATTCTAGTTGCTTCCGGAATGGTCAACCAAGTTGATAAAATTATCATCGGTCTAGTTTCTGTTCCCTTAATGAAAGAATTACAGTTAAGTCCTTCACAATGGGGAGTTGTTGGAAGCTCATTCTTTTGGTTCTTTACCATATCCTCTTTAATTATTGGGGGGATGGCCGATTCCAAAAACACGAAAAAAATGTTTACTTGGATCATGGTTGTATGGTTGGCTGTTCAATTTACCACACCTTTTGTTTCCAGTCTGTCTTTATTAATGTTTTCAAGAATGATCTTGGGAGCAGGAGAAGGTCCAGCGATTGCTATATCAACTTCTATAATAGGAAAATGGTTCCCTAAACACAGACATGGTATAGGCTTTGGCGCTGTTCTCTTTGGAGCAACAATCGGGCCAGCAATTGCTTCTCCATTATTAATCTCCTTGATCAATCAATATGGATGGAGATCTGCTTTTATAACAATGGGAATTGTTGGATTTATTGTTCTTGTTTTATGGATGATTTTCGGAAAAGAAAGCCCAAAAGAAATCGGGTTGCCTACATTTGAACAAGAGGATAAGAACTCATTCATCCCTACTAAAGTTTCTTGGCGTGAGTTTCTTCCGCATCTTTTTTCTAAAAATTTTATTTTTACCGTTTTGTGTGCAGGTTGTGCCTATTGGTTACTGTCTGTTCAAGCCGTTTGGTTTCCAGCCTACTTTACCAAAATTCAACATTTTGATGGAAAAATATTAAAAATGGCAGTGTCTTTGCCTTTTCTCTTCGCTGCCATTTGCCAAATTGGATTTGCCTTGATTTCAGATCGGCTTTATCGCAAAACAGGAGATATTCGAAAAGCACGAGTAAATCTTGCAGGTATTTCAATGGTGCTATCCGCAATTTGTTTATATCTTGGAAGTGTCATGAATTCAAGTGCAATGTCCATCTTGTTCTTCATCCTCGCTCCTGGTTTTGCGATTGTTATTCTATCACTCGCACCCGCCATGTTAATGGATTTCTTTTCTACCAAAAACATTGGAAAAGCACAAGGGACATATGTTGCTCTTTCTAGTTCAACAAGTATTATTGCTCCAGTTATATTCGGGAATTTTATCGAAAATTCAGGAACTGAGGCAATTGGATATGGTTATGGCTTCCTAGTAACTGCATTGGTTATGTTTGTTTTCGGATTATTGTTTTGGGCCATTGTACGTCCTGCCAAGCAAACTGACACAACGATAAATGTAGAGGAACAAGTGATTATATAAAAAGTATGTTTTAATCGGGGAGGGAAAGAAAATGTGTAAAAATAAAAAGGCCGTTGATGGAATGGATTGTTGTGTAGATTGTCATGAAGAATTAGCCATTATGGAGCGAAATCGCAGTAACTGCTGGAATTGTCAGGATAAAATATCTGAGACTTACGCTGATGATCATGTTGATGAGGATGATAGAGTTAAATCGGTTGTATGATAGAAAATGAATTTATGATATTTAGCAACAATTCTATACATAAGTACCGACTATTGGCATCTTGTTGGTGTGTGTAGAAATGGAATAATAAAATGGATGAAGCCATGGCGAATGGCTGCACGATTAAAAGGGCCTCCAATAATGGAGGTCCTTGATTATTTTTTATTCCTAGGGTTTTGAATATAAGTAATAATTACTTACAAATTAGAATTTTTAATTTTATATAATTATTACTTATGAGTATATTATTATTATAATATTAAAATTATTACAAATAGCTAAAATTTTAATGATGTAAGGAGTGAAAAGATTGGCTGGTAAAGGTAAGAGAATCACAGAGTTTAATGAAGCGATTCAAGATATTCAAGATGGTGCAACCATCATTGTTGGCGGGTTCGGACTATCGGGAATTCCCGAGAATCTGATCCTGGCGTTAGTGGAAAAGGGTACAAAGGACTTAACGATTGTTAGTAACAATTGTGGGGTCGATGATTGGGGACTGGGTCTTCTCCTGGCAAATAAGCAGATTAAGAAAATGGTAGCAAGCTATGTGGGGGAGAACAAGATCTTTGAAAAGCAATTTTTAAGTGAAGAATTGGAAGTAGAGCTTGTTCCCCAGGGGACACTGGCTGAAAGAATTCGGGCAGGAGGAGCTGGCATCCCTGGATTCTATACGCCGACCGGCGTTGGTACCCAGATTGCGGAGGGCAAAGAACTTCGACATTTTAATGGGAGACCACATATTCTTGAAAAAGGGATTATAGGTGATTTTGCATTTGTGAAGGCATGGAGAGGCGACTTGTTAGGAAATCTAGTTTACCGGAAAACAGCGCGCAATTTTAATCCACTCGCTGCAACGGCAGGAAGGGTTACAATTGCAGAGGTGGAGCAAATGGTTGAAGTGGGTAATCTTGATCCGGATGAGATTCATACTCCTGGGATTTATGTCCAAAGGATATTGGAAGGAAAGAATTATGTGAAAAGAATTGAACGCCGTACCGTCATACCTACTAAAATCACCATTGAAGGGTAATACCTGAAAAAATTACAAAGCAGTTTTTCTAGGGGGAATATATTGTGATGGATACCAGGACAAAAATCATTAAGCGTGCGGTTCAAGAGATTCAAAATGGAATGAATGTAAATCTGGGAATTGGAATACCTACGTTACTCGCGAACGAAATCCCGAGTGATGTTCATGTATTATTACAATCAGAAAATGGCTTGCTTGGGATCGGACCATATCCGGTTGAAGGGATGGAGGACCCTGACCTTATAAACGCAGGGAAGGAAACGGTTACTGCTGTAATCGGTGGATCGTTCTTTGATAGTGCAGAGTCTTTTGCCATGATTCGAGGAGGACATATTGATTTGGCCATCCTTGGTGGTATGGAGGTATCTGAACAAGGGGACTTGGCAAATTGGATGATCCCTGGAAAAATGATCAAGGGTATGGGAGGAGCGATGGATCTTGTCCATGGTGCCAAAAGAGTTGTCGTCATAATGGAACACACCAATAAATACAATGAATCGAAGATCAAAAATAGTTGTACTCTTCCATTGACGGGGCAAAAGGTTGTCCATCGATTGATTACGGATTTGGCTGTGTTCGATTTTACAACTGAGGGCATGATTCTTATGGAAACTCAAGAAGGTGTTACAATTAATGAAGTTATTGAAAAGACGGAGGCTTCCTTTACAATCAGTCCTAATCTGTATTGTGTTAAAGGGATCTACAAAAGGCTTCGATAACAATTTAAAAGAGATATACTAATAGATTCATTTAAAAAGAGAAGCACTAAGGCCATTTTGGACGAAATTGCTTCTCTTTATTTGTCTTAACTTTTAATAATTTCAGATTTTAGATAATGAATATATTTGTTGGCAAAATTGGATAAATGTTTATTTTCCGATCGAACTAACCCTAAAGAAATATTTACAGTGCTATGGTTCACCATATCAACCGGAATAATATCACCATTAATGACAGAGGGGTAATTTTTCATTACGAAATCAGGAGCAAATGAAATGGCCAGATTTTCTCTGACGGCCTGGAGAACACCATCCATATTATTGGATGTGAATAATATTTTCAAGGGCTTATATTTGTTAAAGAAATCTTGCACAAAATACTGCATAAATTCACCATTATAAGTGACGAGAGTTTGATCAAGTATATCATTTGGAGTTATGGTACCTAAGAATGCTAAAGGTGAATGCTTTGAAACATATACTTTCTGCTTCCCTTCAATGAGTGCTTCAAAAGCTATTCCTTCCATGTTTACGTTCAAATCCGTTGAATATGTAATTAGACCGAAATCAGTTTTATGTTGTCGAACATCTTCAATTACAGTAGAGCCACTTTTTTCTGCAACCTCTAAATTTACATGTGGATAATCATGACTAAACGCAGCTATAGCTTTTACTAGGAAAGTCATCAATCCTGGTAATGAAGATATTTTTAGTTCCCCAAATTCAGTCGAAGTAAGAAAATTGGCTGTCTCTTTTATTTCATCAAGTTTTTTCTGTACTTCGTAGGCAAGCTTTAGAATAATTCTGCCTTCATCGGTTGGGACAGCACCGTGTCCCCGCGAACGTTTAAGAATCTTAAGCCCTAACTCATTTTCTAGGTTGGTAATAGACTGGCTGATCGTGGATTGAGTCACATGAAGATTCTGTGCTGCTATAGATAGAGAATTGTATTTTGCTACTTCAACAATATAGAGGAATTGTTCAATGTTCATGGCTGGACCCCTTTTAAATATTAATCATACTTATTTACACATTAAAATATTTAATTTTATTTCATTATAATTTATTAGTATAATCAATATCAATAAGATTTTAAAATCTTTGAATATTCTAAACTCAAGGGGGAATATAAAATGTCATTAATACAATTGTTTGATTTAACAGGACAGACAGCAATCGTTACCGGTGGCGGAAGCGGGCTAGGGCGTGTAATGGCACTGGCTTTGGCAGAGGCAGGTGCAAACGTTGTAGTCTGTTCACGTCGTATAGAGGTTTGCGAAGAAGTTGTGAAAGAAATAAGAGCACTTGGAAGACAAGCACTTGCTCTTGCGGTGGATGTAACAAATCCTGAATCTGTTGTTCAAGGTTTGGAGAAAGCGGTTTCTCAATTTGGGAAAATTGGAATTTTAGTCAACAGCAGCGGAACGGTTTTTGAAACTCCTGCTACTGAAATGCCCTTAAAACAATGGCAAGCTATGCTTGATACAAATGTGACTGGTACATTCTTGATGTGTCAGGCTGTAGGAAAGCACATGATTGAAAACGCATACGGAAAAATCATTAACATTTCTTCTAGTATTGGTTTTAAAGGCGTTGATCCAGAAGCAGTAGATTCTGTAGGGTATACAACAAGTAAGGGTGCAGTTATGACTTTGACAAAGGATCTTGCAGTTAAGTGGGGTCGTCATGGAGTGTATGTGAATTCTATCGCTCCTGGAGTTTTCACTACTGGAATGAATAACCCAGAAATACCGGGAACACTTGTACACAAAGCAGGTCCTTTCATTGCTTCCCAAGTTCCAGTTAGAAGGTTAGGAAGTGATAATGACTTAGTAGGTGCGCTCCTTTACTTTGCTTCAGCAGCATCTAATTATTGTACCGGACAAATATTGGTTCTTGATGGGGGACTTGGGGCTAAGTAATTTTCATCTAAATAACGGGCTGTGTAAATTAATCAAACTTAATTGCAAATAAAAAATGTTAATTTTACTTAGCTGAAAATTAAAAATATACTGAGATTAATAAATTCGAAAAAGTTAATTAGCTGATTGTTTAATGTAAGCGTTAACAGAATGTGAATTTATAAAATAAACATTGGAAGAGGGGATTTTAGTGAGTAATACAAAAAATGTACAAGCACCAGTAGCATATCATGCAGGAAATGTTAATGTAGATGAATTGCCTTGGGTTCCTTATTTTGGAGAAGCGAAATTTAAATTGCTTAAAGTCAACCCTGTGACAGGACAGAATATTACCTTATTATATGTACCTGCGAAAATGCAGCTTCCGGCCCATTTTCATCCTGGACAAGTCATTGTTTATACCGTACAAGGGTCTTGGAGATATCTAGAGGAGTCTTGGATCTCCAAACCTGGCGACATGGTTTTTGAACCTGCTGGCTCCACACATACACCTTCAGCTGTAGGGGATGAAGACGTTATTACCTTCAATATTGTGGAAGGAACATTAGACTATCTGGGTGAGAATGGAGAAATTATTGCACGAGATAACTGGGAATCATTCCTGAAAAGATACCTTGACTATTGCGAGGCTGAAGGAATTGAACCAGTTGATGTGACTGCGTTTTAATAAATAAATCGGTAATAAAAAGAGAAGCCTTGTGTCTAAGTGACGAAGAGGCTTCTCTTTTATTATGCGTAACTCTTATTAATTTCAGGAATTTAGAAAAATTGATAGTTTTCACTATCTATATATTAGAAATACTTACTTATATATTAAAATGTTTAATTTTATTTAATTTATACTAATGAGTATAATCAATAATATAATAATATTTATAAATTTTAGAATATTCAAACCGTAAGGGGGTAAAAACATATGCCAACAGAATCAGTTTTGATTACAGGCGCTACTAAAGGGATCGGTTTGGAATTCGCAAAAGTTTTCGCAGACCATCGCTATAACTTGGTATTAGTTGCCAGGGACGCAACGTTGTTGGAACAACAAGCTGAGATTTTACAAAAGGATTATGGAGTTCAAGTAAATACTTTTGCCGGTGACTTAAGCAGCCAAGCAACAGTAGAGAACTTGCATCGGTACTTGAAAAACGAAGGAATCAACATCGAAATTTTGATTAATAATGCCGGGGCTGGCGGATTAGGGTTAATGACGGAATTGGATATTAAGAAAGAATTGGAATGCCTGCAGCTTAACATGATTTCACTAACGTATTTAACCAGACTTATAGCGGGTGAAATGGTTAAACGAAAACAAGGTAAAATTTTAAATGTGGCTTCAACGGCGGCCTTTCAGCCAACTCCAGGGATGTCGATGTATGGGGCAAGCAAATCGTACGTCTTAACCTTTTCAGAAGCGATTGCGGAAGAATTAAAAGGAACCGGAGTTCATGTTAGTGTATTATGTCCCCCTTCAACCAAAACACCGCTCACGGAAGGATTGGCCGCAACAGGAACAAAAATTTTCATTAAGAACTTGATGGACCCAGAAGCAGTTGCCAAGTACGGCTTTGCAGGGTTAATGAAGAATAAAACAGTAATCATTCCAGGCTTTAAAAATAAAATTATGGCTAAATCAGTGGGACTGCTGCCAAGGAAGTGGGTAACCATCTATACCCGAAAGATGATCGAGCAAAAAGTGTAAATAGCGATTTAATTCCCATCCTTGAAAGGGTGGGAGTTTTTACAGCTATCTTCGCAATGAGCAATCGCTCGCTCAACTTACTCAGGACGGAATAGGATGCACAAAATATATTAAAGAGGGGTCTAACAATGAACTTTTTATTATCAGAAGAACATCAGATGATGCAAAAAATGGTGCGTGATTTTGCACTGAACGAATGTGAGCCTACTGCAGCGCAGCGCGACGAAGAAGAATACTTTGACATTAAGATTTGGCGAAAGATGGCAGAACTTGGCTTATGCGGAATCCCTTGGCCGGAGGAATACGGTGGTGCAGGTGCCGATTATTTAAGTTATGTGATAGCAGTTGAAGAACTTTCCAGGGTAGACGCTTCCATGGGGACCACTCTCTCGGCCCATACATCGTTAGCCGGATGGCCTGTTGTCAAGTTCGGAACAGAGGAACAAAAACAAAAATATTTGCGGGCCATGGCAGAAGGAAAAAGCATGGGTGCGTATTGCTTGACAGAAGCTGGATCGGGATCTGATTCCAGTGGAATGAAAACAACAGCGGTACTAAAGGGCAATGAGTGGATCTTAAACGGTTCGAAGATTTTTATTACCAATGGTGGCTATGCGGATATCTATATTGTCTTCGCACTGACCAATCCGGAACTAAAGCATAAGGGGATTACCGCATTTATTGTGGAAAAAGACTTCCCAGGTTTCTCAGTAGGAAAGAAGGAGAAAAAGATGGGCATTCGCTCCTCAGCAACAACGGAAGTGATTTTTGAGGACTGCCGCGTGCCAAAGGACAATCTTTTGGGACAAGTGGGTGAAGGGTTCAAGATTGCCATGATGACCCTTGACGGCGGTCGGAATGGAATCGCATCCCAAGCGTTGGGAATTGCTCAGGGAGCGTTTGATAAAGCTGTCGAATATGCGAAGGATCGCGTCCAATTTGGCAAACCGATTAGCGCGCTTCAAGCGATTCAATTCAAACTAGCCGATATGGCTACAAAAATAGAAGCCTCTCGTTTATTGACCTATCAAGCTGCCTGGCGTGAGGATCAAGGAATCCCTTATGGGCATCATTCGGCAATGTCCAAACTGTTAGCCGGAGACACTGCAATGGAAGTTACGCTTGAGGCTATCCAAATATTTGGAGGATATGGTTATACAAGAGAATACCCGGTAGAACGTTATATGAGAGATGCCAAAATCACTCAAATTTATGAAGGTACGCAAGAGATTCAGCGTCTAGTTATAGCTGGAAATCTGTTGAAACAATAGAGGAAATTCAAAATTTAATCAACCTTAGTAATAAGCTACTAATTTAATGAGGTGGAAGAACTTGTCAGATGTGAAAGATTTACTTGGACTTGAGTTAGAACCTTACTGCATGGCAGTGGAAAAAGGGAAAATAAAGGAATTAGCCATCGCCATTGGCGATGATAACCCGATTTACTACAGCTTGGAGGCAGCTAAGGATTCTGGTTATGATGGTATTCCTGTTCCGCTCACCTTTTTGCAAGTCATTGAGTACCATGGCGGATATGGCTTTCAGGAAAAAATGGAGGTACTGAAATTAAATCCAGTTAAAATATTGCACGGTGAACAAGAGTATGAATACCTTGGCAATATTTATGCCGGGGATGAGCTTCATGTTACAAGTAAAATTGTTCGAGCAGATACCAAAATCGGTTCTTCAGGCGGAATGGACTTTGTTACGGAAGAAAGCAGATTTACCAATCAAAAGGGTGAATTAGTGGCAATTGCTAAAATTACGTTAATTCACCGTCATTAAATAGTTGCTTATGATAGGAGAGAATTAAATCATGTATTTTGAAGATTTACAGGTGGGAGATCCATTTCCAATTCTGAAAAAAGATCCAATTTCACGAGTTCAGCTTGTAAGATTTGCTGGAGCATCCGGAGACTTTAATCCTCTGCATACCGTTGAAGAGGTTGGGGAGCAAGCTGGGACTGGCATTATCGCTCACGGGATGTTAATTATGGGGATGTTATCACAAGGGGTTACAACATGGATACCACGAAAAAACATTAAGAGAATACAAGTACGTTTTAGTAAAATGACGTATCCCGGAGAATCTATCGAAATTGTTGGCAGAGTAATAGAGAAAAAAGATGACAATCTCGTGGTGGGTGAAGTACTGGCGAAAAACTGTGAAGGCGATGTAAAAGTTTCAGGGATTTTTGAAGCGGTATTGCCATCAACCAATTAGTAGAGCAATCGAATTCTCCAAACTTGGAACGTGTTTTATTTAAGAGCAAAAATCCTTTTCGGTCCTTTACTTTTAATAAATACAGAAAATTAAAATAGATTGAGATTCAAATCGTAATTGAGGATGGATTCCTCAAATCGTTTAACCCAGAGTGCCTTGAAAATATTGCATCAGAAGGGGATACGAAATAATGAACATTTTAGTATTGGTGAAACAAACGTTCGATCCGGAGGAAAAAATTGCGTTCCAATACGGTACCGTTAGTGAAGAAGGGGTAAACTTCATCATCAATCCTTACGATGAATATGCGATTGAAGAAGCGCTTCTATTGCGGGCTCTGCACGGTGGGGAAGTAACGGTTATCACGGTAGGACCGGAACGTGAAGAGAATGGACTGCGAACGGCGCTTGCGATGGGTGCGGATAAAGCGATTATGGTTAATAGCGAAGATTTAAATCTTGATGAATACAGTACAGTTAAAATTCTTGAGTCTATTATAAGAAATTGGGAATTTGACATCATATTAGCCGGTAATGTGGCAGTTGATTATGGCAGTGGACAAATTGGTCCGCGTCTAGCAGAGGAACTCAATATTCCGCAAGTGACGACGATCACGAAGCTGGAGATTGTTGGAAACGAAGCGGTGATCGAGCGTGACGTTGAAGGAGATAAAGAGGTTGTCTTGGTATCTCTTCCAGTATTGGTCACAGCACAACAGGGATTAAATGAGCCACGTTATCCTTCCTTGCCTGGCATCATGAAAGCGAAGAAAAAGCCAATCGAGCGGATTGAGATTGATGATTTACATATCGAAGACGTTCTAGAAGTAAAGACAATAACTACCGAGACATTTTTTGCGCCCAAAAAAGGATCAGGACGTATCCTAGAGGGGGCAATCGAAGCTCAAGTATCTGAACTGGCTGTACTTTTACGCAGTGAAGCGAAGGCAATCTAACACGCAGGGGGGAACAAACATGAGAAAAGTACTAGTGGTGACGGAAAGTAAAGCTGGTAACCTAAGAGGTGTTTCACTGGAGTCGTTGTCAGCTGCACAGCGCATTGCCGAAGGCGGAGAAATAATAGCTGTGGCCTTTGGCAGTGATGCTTCGCATTATGCACATGTTTTAGGGAAACATGGGGCGAATAAAGTATATATTGTGGGCAACCAAGAACTCGATGTGTTTACAACGGATGCATATTCTCAAAGCTTGAGGCAGGTTATTGATGAAGTCAAACCAGAAGCTATTTTAATGCCACATACAGCAATTGGGAAAGATCTTGCACCGCGCATTGCAGCTCGTTTGGAGCTGGGACTTATATCTGACGTCATTGATGTTCAGTTGGAGCATGATGATGTTATCTTTACACGTCCTGTTTTTTCCGGAAAAGCGTTTGAGAAAAAGAAAGTAGTATCTGGTATCCCATTCGCAACTGTACGTCCAAATAACATCCCTGTGGCAGAAATCAGCGGAACGATTGAGATTGTACATTTTTTTGCTGAGATCAAAGACTTACGGACGATTGTTAAGGAAGTAATACGTAAAACAACAGACGGTGTGGACATATCGGAAGCGAAAGTTGTCATCTCTGGCGGGCGCGGGGTTAAATCGTCTGATGGATTTAAGCCGCTTCAGGAATTGGCGGAGGTCCTAGGTGGGGCGGTAGGTGCTTCCCGTGGTGCATGTGATGCTGAATACTGCGATTATTCACTGCAAATCGGACAGACGGGAAAGGTCGTCACCCCAGATTTGTACATCGCCTGTGGAATTTCAGGTGCCATTCAGCATTTAGCTGGGATGTCTAATTCTAAAGTGATCGTTGCCATAAACAAAGATCCGGAAGCCCCGATTTTTCAAATAGCGGATTACGGCATCGTGGGTGATTTGTTTGAGGTGGTCCCACTTCTAGCGGAAGAATTAAAAAAAGTACTAGTAAACTCTTAAAAATAATTTATATAGTGAACCACACCTCATCAAATAACGACAACCTCTCCATCAAATTACGTTAGAAAGGATTTTCTACATGTTTAAAAAGGTTCTTATTGCTAATCGAGGAGAAATTGCTGTTCGTGTAATTAGAGCGTGCAAGGAAATGGGGATTTTAACAGTTGCTGTTTATTCTGAAGCGGACTGTGATGCACTACATGTGCAATTGGCAGATGAAGCTTATTGTATTGGACCCAAGGCATCTGCAGAAAGCTATTTGAATATCGCGAATATCATGAGTGTTGCTCTTTGTACAGATGCTGATGCTATCCACCCTGGTTATGGATTTCTAGCTGAAAATGCCAATTTTGCTGAAATTTGTTCAGATTATAATATTTCATTCATTGGTCCTGAAGCAGAAGCAATAAATAAAATGGGGGATAAAGCGGTCGCCAGAGATACCATGAAGAAAGTAGGCGTACCTACCGTTCCTGGTACAGATGGTTTGATAGAAGAACTAGAAAAAGCTGTATGTTTAGCTATTGATATTGGCTTCCCTGTTATTGTAAAGGCAACCGCTGGCGGTGGCGGCAAGGGAATGAGAGTAGCAGAGGATGAAGAGTCATTACGCAAAGCCATCCGTCAAGCCCAAAAAGAAGCTGAAACCTCATTTGGAAACGCCGGTGTGTATCTGGAGAAATACATTGAGGAACCGCGCCATGTGGAAATTCAAATTATTGGAGATATGCTCGGTAATGTCATTCATTTAGGTGAAAGAGACTGTTCCATTCAAAGACGCCATCAAAAACTGGTTGAAGAAGCACCGTCACCAGCCCTTGAGGAAGATACTCGTAAACAGATGGGTGCAGCAGCAATCGCCGCTGCCAAAGCGGTTAACTATCATGGAGCGGGGACGGTTGAGTTTTTATTAGATAAAAATGGTCATTTCTATTTCATGGAAATGAATACTCGAATTCAGGTAGAACACCCTGTTACAGAAATGATTACTGGCATTGACTTAATCAAGGAGCAAATTTCGGTGGCAGCAGGCTACCCTCTCACTTATAGACAGGATGATATTAAAATCAATGGCTGGGCAATTGAATGCCGGATCAATGCAGAAAACCCGGCAAAGAATTTTATGCCTTCTCCAGGGAGAGTTGAAATGTATCTTCCTCCAGGTGGGTATGGTGTACGTGTTGATAGCGCCCTCTATCCTGGATGCGAAATTTCTCCTTATTATGATTCAATGGCAGCAAAATTGATTGTTTGGGGAAAAAATCGTGAAGAGGCGATCGCGCGCATGAAGAGGGCACTTGATGAATTTATTATTAGTGGAATCAAAACTACTATTCCATTCCATCAAAAACTTTTCGAACATGAGAGTTTTGTGAAAGGCGAGTTTAACACAAAATTTATTGAAACGAATCCATTACTGATAGAAGTGTAGTTCATCTAGTTAATTAAGGAGAGATTGAGATGTATAAAATTCAGGAAATAAGAGAAATCATTAAACTAATGGATGGATCGACAGTAGACTGCTTAGAACTTGAAAAGGGAGATTCTCGAATTTTTGTTAGAAAAAGTTCAATGATAAATCCTTCTGTTATACAAGAAAATAAATCTATTAATCTGGCATCTCATGCTATTTTGGATGCACCTATTATTGTAACCGCTACCAAGTCGAATGGACTTTCAGAAGGGTCTAATCAAGCGGCAGCAACGAAGGAAAACACTGAGATAGAAGAAATACCATCAAAATATCTAGGGACTGAAACCCTATTAAAAATTGTTTCTCCTATGGTTGGGACGTATTACAAGGCACCTTCAGTTGATTCGTCTCCCTATGTAAAAATTGGGGATAAGGTTGAAAAGTCAACAGTGGTCTGTATCGTTGAAGCCATGAAATTGTTTAATGAAATTGAAGCAGAAATGGATGGAGAGATCGTAGAAGTACTCGTCGAGAATGGTCAACTCGTAGAATACGGCCAACCTCTTTTCTTAGTGAAGCAGACATCATAACATAATTCGAGCAGAGGAAGTGGTGATTTCCAATGAGCACTGTTTATGAGAAAATTTATGATCTATGGGATCGGAAAAGTAAGATCGTGCTTGGCGGCGGTGACGAGCGAATTGATACCCAGCATAATCGAGGTAAACTTACTGCAAGGGAAAGAATTGAACTATTGCTGGACGATGATTCCTTTGTGGAATTAAATTCATTTATCAAGCACCGTGCAACCAACTTCGGCATGGATAAATTGGAAAGTCCAGGCGAAGGTGTTGTGACGGGTTATGGTAAAATTCATGGCCGTCTAGTCTACGTATTTGCTCAGGACTTTACCGTTTTTGGCGGAGCATTAGGTGAAATGCATGCGACCAAAATCTGCAAAATTATGGATTTGGCAGCTAAAAATGGAGCACCGATTATTGGATTAAATGATTCTGGCGGCGCCAGGATTCAAGAAGGAGTCGTTTCTTTAGATGGATACGGTCAAATTTTCTACCGGAATGCTATCTATTCAGGAGTAATCCCACAAATATCAGTGATTATGGGTCCTTGTGCAGGTGGGGCTGTCTATTCCCCAGCTATCACGGATTTTGTGTTTATGGTAGAAAAAACCAGTCAAATGTTTATTACAGGTCCCAAAGTCATTGAAACGGTAACTGGCGAACAAATTTCTGCCGAGAACCTGGGCGGGGCTAAGGTTCATTCCTCCATAAGTGGATGTGCTCATTTTACTGGGGAATCTGAACAACAGATCCTAGAAGACGTCCGAAGATTAATGACTTTTCTACCTCAAAATAACATGGAAAATCCACCGTCTTTGGATAGTGATGGTGCTGATGATTGGAGGGAAGATTTGCTTGACCTAGTCCCTCTAAATGGAACGAGGGTATATGACATAAGAAAGGTATTAGAACAAGTATTAGACCACGGGCATTTCATGGAAGTTCAAAAGGATTACGCAAAAAATATCGTTGTAGGTTTTGGCCGAATTGATGGAAATTGTGTCGGAGTCATCGCCAATCAGCCGAAAGTAATGGCTGGTGGGCTAGATATTAATTCTTCGGATAAGACGTCCAGATTCATTCGATTTTGTGATTCGTTCAATATACCAATCATTACGTTTGAAGATGTAACAGGGTTTTTCCCTGGTGTCAATCAGGAGCACGGAGGGATCATTCGACACGGAGCGAAAATTCTGTATGCCTATTCAGAAGCTACTGTTCCAAAAATAACGGTTATTCTAAGAAAAGCATTTGGTGGGGCTTATGTAGCAATGAATTCAAAAGCAATTGGAGCGGACATTGTATACGCTTGGCCTAACGCGGAAATTGCCGTAATGGGTCCTGAAGGCGCAGCGAGTGTTATTTTTGCAAAAGAAATTAACCAAAGTAGTGATCCAGCTTTGACTCGATCAGAAAAAATTGAGGAATACCGCAATATGTTTGCGAACCCCTATGTGGCAGCATCGCACGGGATGGTTGATGATGTAATCGATCCTAGGGATACACGGAAAGTCCTTAAACAATCTTTAGAGATGCTCAGAACAAAAAAGGAAGTAAGACCGAAGAAAAAACATGGGAATATTCCATTGTAGGATGTATTCCAATAATTAGGAGGAGAAAAGATGGTGAAAAACTTTTATGATATGTGGAAAAATTATTATTCTGAGTATAGTAGTCTGTTGGACGATCAAGTAACAAAGGAATTTCCAGCTCAAGCGATAGGCCAGATATTAGAGATGAATCTTCAATTCAAAAAAATATTGAATGAAACAACTGAACGTTATTATGAATTTGCAAATCTACCATCAAGAAATGACCTTGCGCATGTATCCTCTCAGATTGTAAATATAGATGCCAAAGTGGATGATTTAGAAGAATTTTTACAAGAATCCAAGGATAAACAGGAAGATTCAAAGAAACTCCAACGTGAAATGACTGAATTAAAAAAAGATATGAAGAGTCTCGATTCTAAACTGACTCAAATCATTACTCTATTAAATTCCTCTAGAGAGGCAAATAAAAAAGGAACTGTTTAAGTGGTCAAGGTTAAAAATATCATTCGAAAGTTTAATCTTAAATTATACGAGGGGTGGAGTCATGACCGTTCTTATGCCAAAAGATTTTGATAAATTTATTCCCACTGTATCTAATGAGTATCAACAGATGTTTAATCGTTTAAAAAGTGTAACGCAGGTTTTAATGAAGGATGCCGAGCCAGAGGTTGGCCCAACACCGAAAGAAGTAATTTGGACTAGGAATAAAACCAAGCTCTACAGATATATTTCTGATCAACCGAAAAAACACAAAACTCCGCTTCTTTTGATTTATGCTCTTATTAATAAACCCTATATCATGGATTTAACAAAGGGAAGCAGTTTAGTTGAGTATCTGGTTAATCGGGGTTTTGACGTCTATCTCCTTGACTGGGGTACAGCAGGTCTTGAGGATAAAAACATGAAATTAGATGATTATATAATGGACTTCATCCCCCGCGCAGTACGTAAAGTTTTGCGGAAATCGAATGCTCAAGAAGTGTCCATTCTTGGTTACTGTATGGGCGGTACCATAACCTCCATATTTGCTGCGTTGCATAATGATTTGCCAATTCGTAACCTTATCTTTATGACCACTCCATTTGATTTTGAAGAGACAGGAATATACGGTGCTCTACTGGATGAACAATATTTTGATATTGATAAAGTGGTCCAAACTCTTGGAAATATTCCGCCTGAAATGATTGATTTTGGAAATAAATTAATCAAACCGATGGCAAATATATATGGGCCATATGTTAGTCTTTTTGACCGTGCTGAAGATGAAAGTTTTGTTAAGAGCTTTAAACTTTTGCAAAAATGGTTAAACGACGGCATCCCATTTCCTGGTGAATCCTATCGCCAGTGGATTCGCGATTTTTATCAAAAAAACAAGCTTATTAAAGGAGAACTTGTTATACGTGGGCGTCAGGTTAAACTTGAGGCGATCACTGCTAATGTACTCAACTTATCGGGTGAAATGGACAACATTGCTCCACCCCATCAAGTTGAAGCATTAATGAATCGAATTTCCAGTAAAGACAAACAGTATATAAAATTACCAGTAGGTCACACGTCCATTGCTTTTGGAAGTAAAGCTACAAAAATAACGTATCCAACGATTGGTAATTGGTTGGAAGAGCGATCAAATTAATAGTAAAAAGATTGGATTAAGGGGTGAAATTATGTGGGTATGTAATACACATATGAAAAAAGCACTGCCATATTTAGATGCTCCACATGTTAGTAAAGCATCGTATCAAATTAAGTGTTCCCTTTGTGAAAATTTTGCGATTGCAAAAGTTTATTATAATTACCAAACTTACCATTTTTCAAAACACTCCATGTTTTCTTTGTCAACAACTTCCCAGGAAAAATCAGGTTAAAAATACAAATTTGAATTAAAACAGAATTTCAGACTGGATGGGATTGAGATAGAAACTGTGACCATTGATAGTAAAGTTACTGAATCTAAAATACAATTGTTTGAGGATTTTCCTACACCAACTTTTCAACAGTGGAGAGAAATGGCGGAGGTAAGGAGCTAAATTTGAAGAAAATGCAGGTACCGATACTTATGAAGGAGTTCGTCTTCAACCTTTGTATCGTCAAGAGGATATTGAAAAATATCCTTTTTTATCTACATTGCCAGGTGATTTCCCATATTTACGTGGAACAAATGAAAAAGACAATCAGCATGAACCTTGGAAAGTGAGTCAGGAATAAGCTTATTCGGATCCAGAAGAGTTTAATCAAGCTGTACGAAATGATTTAGAAAAAGGGCAAACAATGCTTCATTTGATATTGGACGAAAAGAGATGGATTGACCCTTTGGAAGGAAAAGGTAAATAGCAGAGGTGTTTCACTAGCCTATCTACAGGATATTCACAAAGCATTCAAAAACATAAATATGGAAGAAGTCCCAATCTATATCGAACCTGGTATAAGTGGTTTCCTTTTTTCGCTACATTTATGGCTTATATCATTCAACAAAATCAATGTCCTAATAGAGTTAGAGACTGTATAGGTTTTGATCCAATTGGCGGCACAAAGCAAATTCTCGCTCTGTCATTGGAGTATATAGCGCAGAATATGCTATTAAGCAAGAAATCGATGACGTACGAAAACAAACTCATGATTTTGAAGTGAGGCGAGGACGACGACCAAGAATTATGGTTGCCAAGCTGGGTCAGGATGGTCATGATCGCGGGGCAAAGGTAGTAGCAACGGCATTTGCAGATTTGGGATTTGATGTGGATATTGGTCCTCTTTTTCAAACACCAGCAGAAGCTGCCCTTCAGGCAGTTGAAAATGATGTTCATGTTATTGGGCTAAGTTCCCTGGCAGGTGGTCATAAGACGCTATTGCCAAAACTAATGATTGAACAGAAAAAGTTAATTCGTGAAGACAATGTTGTGGTTGCTGGAGGTGTTATCCCTGTCAAGGATTATGAATTTCTCACAGAAATTGGGGTAACAGTTATTTTTGGTCCAGGAACAGTAATACCTTTTGCTGCTCAAAAAGTATTAGCAGAATTTAATCGAAGTTTAGATTGGAACGATTAGTGTTATGTGCCAAGTAAAACCGGGTCAAAACCGCTATTTTTTTTGAAAATGGGGAATAGTGAATGCAAACAGTATACTTAGTTGAGGCACTCAGAACTCCGATAGGGAGTTTCGGTGGTGCATTGAAAGATGTAGGTGCTGTACAACTTGCAACGACTGTTGTTAAGGAGGTATGGCAAAGAGCTGGTCTTTCAGGTGAATGTATTGATGAGGTAGTACTAGGTAATGTACTAAAATCAGGACTCAAAGGAAACCCAGCTAGACAAGCAGCAATCCATTCTGGGATACCTGTGTCTGTACCGGCTATTACAATTGATAAACAATGTGCTTCTGGATTGCGTGCAGTTACATTAGCCTATCACCAAATTCTTGCAGGAGATTCAAATGTTGTGATTGCAGGAGGGACAGAAAGTATGAGTAATGTCCCGCATTTAGTGATGAATGCAAGATGGGGACAGAAAATGGGAGATTTAAGGACAGTGGATGCACTCTTTCATGATGGACTTCATTGTGCAATAGAAGGTTATCATATGGGGATAACAGCTGAAAATTTAGTAGCACGCTATCATATTTCCCGAGAGGAACAGGATGTTTTTGCATACGAAAGTCAGCAAAAAGCTATTAAAGCTAAAGAACAAGGAAAATTCAAAAAAGAAATTATTCCTGTTGCTATTAAAAGCAAGCGTGGTTTCACCTTATTTACAGAAGATGAGAATATAAAAAATACTAATCTAGAGAAATTATTGACTCTGAAACCAGCTTTTAAAGAGAATGGGACGGTGACAGCAGGAAATGCTTCGTCATTAAATGACGGGGCAGCTGCAGTCATTGTTGCTTCAGAACTAGCTGTAAGGGAATACAACTTAAAGCCACTTGCCAAAATTCGTTCGGTTGCTAGTGCTGCTGTATCTCCTTCTATCATGGGTATTGGACCAGTCCCAGCGACACAAATAGCCTTAACGAGAGCAAATCTTACAACACAGGATATTGAATTGGCAGAGCTAAATGAAGCATTTGCAGCTCAAGTACTGGCAGTAAATAAGGAATTGGGTTTGCGAGAGGATATTATTAATGTTAATGGAGGTGCAATAGCATTAGGTCACCCAATCGGATGTTCAGGTGCTCGAATTGTGGTTAGCTTAGTTCATGAATTAAGGCGTCAGAAAAAACAAATTGGATTAGCTTCATTATGTGTTGGTGGTGGACAAGGCGTTTCCATCATCATTGAAGCAGTATAATAGTACATGGAAGAATACTGGGGAATTAGTTAATTTGAAGATCGATTTATCAATAGACAATTTCATTACGGAAAAGCATTAAACTTTATATGTTAGGGTTTGATGCTTTTTTTATATGTAAATATATCAACTTAGTACAATTTATTTAGTTCTAAGGTTATTACTAAGTATTAATAGTTTTCTAGGTAAATACACATTTTTGAGAGAACATGTTGTTAGCTAATTGTCAAGTGAATATGATGTGGGAACTTAAAAAATAAAGATACAATTATGTATTGCTGAGAGGATTTCAGGAGTTTTGGGTTTATCAGATATTTATAGGTCGAAATGCTGTATCGGGGTACCGTTTGACTAGATATAAATAGAATTATTTCGGAATAGTTTACTGAAAAGTCAATCTATTTCCTGAATTTAATAATCATAGGGTAATTATTGTTTTTTTCCAATGAGGAGAGATCGTATTGTATACAAATCAAAACAATTCGCTAAGTTTACCCTTTCCAACACGATGGGGGCTTAGTACTGAGTTAGCTGGAAGACCGCTTGTAAGGGGGATACTTACCATTGAGTCGGTCTCTGGCAACACAGTAAGAGGTACAGCAAATTTTCGTGGGAGTCCGATTGTAATCAATGGATATTGGGATGAAAATACCAAACAACTAATATTTGAAACACCGTATGCATCTTTTTCTGGTCAATTACAAATTTTTGATGATGCAACGAGCAGAGTTCGTCATTTTATTTTAATTGGACGGTTCGTTATGAAGCCAACTTCATTGCAGACAGGTCAGTATGGAAGTTGGGTTGCAACTACTAATAGAGTACTTACTGGACCACCGCAATACACGGGTGGTATTCCTCCGGTAGGAGCTTTTTTAACATCAGATTTACTAATACAAGGTCGGAAATTCTACAAAAATTTTTAGATAACTCTTTTTCGAAACTGTATCAGAGCTAATAAGATAAATATTTTTAAACAATAATGTAAAGCTAAATCGTAGTAATCATTTGGAACTGTAGGATAGTTTTTTATTTATATAATAAAAAACAGATGAATAATAAGATATCCACCATTCATGGTTTCAAACGAATGCTATAGATAGCAAAAAACAAAAGTATTGGGATTTTTTTTCATTGTCATTGAAGTGCTTATTGGCACCATGCTTGGGGCCAAAATTTCTTTGACCTACGGCAGGTAAGAAGAGTGATGAGCATGGGGGAAAAGGTCCTTAGGAAGCTTGATGTAGGAGCAGTACTAATCTCTTACATTTATTAGTGAGATGAACACAGAAAACCCGAATAACGGTATTTTTTAATAGTATCCATTATTCGGGTTTTCGTTCATTCAGTTATGTCCTTTTAATTTTAATCAACAATTATTTCTAAAATACCCAGTATTATGGAATTATATAGGTAAGGGAATAAAAACTTCTGAAGAAAGTGAAGTGCAATTTATGCAATTATCATTAACGGTAAGTGGACCAGGTGCGGATGTGGTCTCGTACTTAATCGCGAAAAATCCCAATAATCCGTATGAACGGGATGAAAAGGGCTTCAAAGTCCGCCTTGTTTACCCTAGTTTCACAAAAGAAGAAGTGCAATTTGTTATCTATGTAAAGCCTGACCCGATAGACTTAGTTCGTAACTCATCAGATTTATTCGATATTACGCATTACATAAATGATCGCGAGTTTGCGGTCAGCAGCTTATTCATCACAGCCATTCGTAAAGCCTTAGGTACTGCATTGAATGGGAAACCTGATGAAGCGTATTTGCAATGGGTGGACCATCCATTTGAAATGAAGCTAGCATTTGGACCGGTTGCTACCGATTTGCAAGATCAGGAGCTTTTTGAATTGTTTGAACCCATGGGATACAAAGTGGAAGTTGAGCGTGGTGATAGTACCATTCGAAAAAAGAGATCAGCTCGCTTTGTTACATTAACTGGCATTCAAACAGTTCAGAATGCCTTAAAACATGTTTCCATACTTATTCCGGTCATTGATAATTACAAGCACTACTTTTTAGATGAGAGAGAAGTTGAGAAACTGGACCGATATGGAGAAGGTTGGCTGGAAGTCCATCCTTTAAAACAAATGATTGTAAAACGGGCACTTCGTTTTAATGCGTTAATTTTTCAATCAAAATTCTATGAAAAGAAACAACAAAATCGTAACCAGGATGACAGCCCGAGGATTCGTTTAAATGACCTTCGTTATGAGGCAATCCTAAACTTAATTAGGTCACTGCCTCACAAGGAATCGATTGTGGACCTTGGTGCGGGGGAAGGGAGACTTTCGGTACAAGTGGGTTTTGTAGAAGGTATAAAAGAGATTCTATCGATTGAGCCTTCGAACAAATCTCGTATCCGCGCCATCGAGCGCTTTGAGCAGGTAAATGCCAAAGAAGGATATGTTCAACCTCAGTCATTGCCAGGGTCTTTATATTATTTCGATAGCCGATTGCAAAATAAAGATGTAATCGTTTTATGTGAAGTCATTGAGCATATTGATGAGAATCGGCTTCCTAAAATATTCGAAACCATTTTGAATGATTACCGTCCAAAGACACTAATTGTGACGACACCAAACCAGGAATATAACGTGCTCTATGAGATGGATGAAGAAATGCGTCATGATGATCACCGGTTTGAATGGACGAGAGCCCAATTCGCTCAAAATGTTGATGCCTGGTCCCAAATGTATCCTTATCAAGTAAGCCTTCAAGGTATAGGTGAAGAGCATCCATCCTACGGTCATCCAACTCAAATGGCAATCTTCAGAAGAGAGGAAGAAAAATGACAACGATACATTTACCGCACGGAGGAATCGTCCTGTTAGTCGGACCCTCTAATACCGGAAAAACGACTTTATTAAATCAATTAATACAAGAAGAGCAGATTCTTCCATCTGAAGTGGTCAGCTCTGATCAATTTCGCGTTCTAGTCAGCGATATTGAATTCATTAGTTGGAACGGGCGTCCCAAAGACGAAAGTGATGCAATATTTCACGAGTATCAGCAAATATCTGGTGCTGCGTTTGACGCGATGGATTATGTGATTACGAAGCGGTGCCAACTCAATAAATTAACGTTCATCGATGCGACCCATTTACGTGAGGAAGAGCATGACAAATACCTGCAAATGGGGAAGAAATATCATGTACCTGTTATTTCAATGGTCTTGAATATATCAGAAACGGAATTGCTAAGACGAGATATGGAGCGGACCTTCCCTCGGGGTAGAAACCGAATAAAACAACAGTATCAACATTTTAAAAATACGCTTCGCTTTATTAAAAAGAAGCCTTATCGCCGTGTTTATATGCTTGGTGAAGATGAACTTCAAGTAGTAAATGTTAGTCGTCTAGAAAATCCATTATATATTGATGTTGGGACCGGAATTGATTTTATCGGGGATATTCATGGCTGCTTCGATGAATTTATTGAAATGTTAGCGAAATTGGGTTATCAAGAAAACGAAGAAGGTTTTTACATTCATCCTGAGGGGAAGAAAATCCTTTCACTTGGTGATGTACTGAGCCGGGGACCAAAATCAATTGAAACACTGCAATTTTTCCAAAAGCATGTAGAAGCCGGGAATGCCTATATGATTGATAGCAACCACGGATGGAAGATTGCCCGCTGGCTTGATGGAAAAAATGTAAAGATGGCTCATGGTGATGAAAATGTTGCAGCAGAGTTTGAAGAATATGAGCGTGAATATGGAAGTGAAAAGGTAGAGGAATTAAAGGGACAAATAAAAGAGTTGCTTTTACAAGCCAAATCACATTATATCATTCAAAAAAATGGGATTAATGCAGTTGTGGCCGTCCATGCAGGAATTAAAGATCATTATATCGGTAAGCAGTCGCCGCGGATTTCTGATTTCTGCCGGTACGGAGATAGTGAAGGGCTTGATGAACATGGAAAGCCGATTCGAAAAGATTGGTCCATCTCTCATAAATCGAGCGAACTAATTCTGTGGGGGCATGATCCAAAACCCCAGCCATTGCTTGTTAACAACACACTAAATATTGACCAAGGTGTGGTATTTGGAGGAAATTTAACCGCTTATCGTTACCCAGAAAGACAATTTATTTCGGTCAAGGCAAAGCAGGACTATGCGAATGTGCCAGACAATCCGTTGAAGGAATGGGAACTCAAAAGGCTGTCGCCTCCTAATATCATGAAGTTTCTAGAAGGATATTCGGTGTTAACGGAACAGTACGGAGAAATCATGATTTATGACGATGGTGTGAAACCAGCTTTAGATGATTTATCCCATTACACCCTGCCGCTTGAAGATATCGTCTATCTTCCACCAACGATGAGTCCGACACCAAAACCGTCCCGTCTGGAAGGGTATCTGGAGCATCCAATGGAGGCATTTGATTACTACCAAGCCAATGGTGTAGATACCATGATCGTCGAAAAGAAACATATGGGCAGCAGAGGTATTTTGTTTTTATTTAAAAATAAGGAAATTGCCAAGGAGTATGTTGGAAGGGAAACTTTGGGAACCATTTATACCCGGACAGGCAGAGCATTTTTTAAAATAGAATTACAAGAACAGATTGTCACTGTTTTGAATAATGATTTGGTAAATAGTGGTTATTTTGATAAGTACAACACTGATTTTGTCCTCCTCGATGCCGAGATACTTCCGTGGAATTTAAAGGCGTTGGATCTGATCTTAAACCAATATGCACATGTTGGGGAAATGGCCATGCTTGACCGCAAAAAGTTAAAAGATTCACTTCAACAGGCTGTTGAAAGCGGCAAAGATGTGCTGAACTGGATTCAGGAAGTAGATGTCGGGATAGAAAATGCTGAAGTCTTTAATGAAGTGTATCAAAAATATTGCTGGGAAACAGAAGGAATAGAAGGAATTCAAATCGCGCCTTTCCACACGTTAGCACATAGCACAGAATCATTTTTTGACAGGCCGCACACTTGGCATATGGAGAAAAATAAAGAATTCAGCGGGGTTTCTCAATTGTTTGTGGAAACAGACTATCGTGTTGTAAATGATGAATCCTCAATGAAAGTGGCGATTGAGTGGTGGGAAGAGTTGACCGAGGATGGCCATGAAGGATTTGTGGTCAAACCGAATTCGTTTATTACTCGTCACAGAGGGAAACTGCTGCAGCCAGCGATAAAAGTGAGAGGACGAAAGTATTTGCATATCATTTATGGAATTGATTATTTGCTTCCTGAAAATTTATCGAGATTAAAGAAACGAAATGCTGGCAAGAAACAGCGTAATGCATTAAAAGAATTTTCTCTAGGTGTAGAAGCAGTTAATCGTTTTGTAAAAAGAGAATCATTGGAGCGGGTTCATGAATGTGTGCTAGGGATACTTGCCTTAGAGGCTGAGCCAATTGACCCAAGATTATAATGTGTGTTAAACGAACTGTTGTAAATACAGTTCGTTTTTTTCATACATTGAGCCATATCCCCATATGATGTTGGTAAAAGGAGTGTGAGAGAATGGGTGTTCATGTGGTGGGTACTGGTGAAAATTTGTGGGCAATATCAAATAGGTATGGAGTACCAATGCAAACTATTGTTGAGCTAAATGGACTACCAACTGCTAGTTCCCTCGTGCCAGGTCTCGCCTTGTATATCTCTGACAACCAGCTGCCAATCCGCTCCTATCAAATAAAACCAGGCGATCATATTTGGAAACTAGCTCAGCAGTTCAACACTGACATTTCCACCATTTTAGGTGCAAATCAAGGGGTGGACCCAAACCAGCTTTTTGTCGGTCAAATTATAAACATTCCATCACCCGTGAAGTTAGAGATATCGACGTTGGGATTTCTTGTGCCATCAGGTGATAGTTCTATTCTTTCGATGATAGACTCACTTGCTGGACAATTAACATACTTAGCCGTAGTGGCATATTCGTTTACAGCAGAAGGTTACGCCTATAACGAGATTGAGGATTCAGCAATTGTTGCACGGAGTAAACAGGTGAACATCACTCCCTTATTAATGATTCGTAATTTTACGGGAGTTGATTTTAGTGCGGAGTTGGCAGGACATGTACTAGCTAATGCTGTTTACCGGAGGAATTTAGTACTTAGTATTGTGAACTTGACCAAACAAAGGGGATTTGGCGGAGTATCGATTGACTTTGAATTTATTCCACCGCCGCAGCGCACTGACTTCAATCTATTTTTAAGAGAATTAAAGAATGCATTGGGCGAGTTAATTCTGCATGTTAATGTACATGCAAAAACGGCGGATATTCCTACGAATCGGATTATAGGGGCATACGATTATGCTGCCATTGGGAGTGTTGCGGATATTGTTGCGGTCATGACTATTGACTATGGTTACCCAGGCGGACCGCCGGACCCTATTGCGCCAATTTGGTGGATGCAGCAGGTTGTTCAATACTCAATTACTCAAATAAATCCTCGTAAACTACAAATCGCACTTCCACTATATGGATATGATAAGGTGGTCGGGACGAATGCTACCCATGCAATGTCCGTTGTGGCAGCGCAAAACCAAGCCATTTCAACAGGCTCACCGATTCAATTTGATCAGCACTCCATGTCCCCTTGGTATCGGCATTATCGTTCGGGGGTAGAACAGGTTGTATGGTTTGAGGATATTCGAAGTTTTATAGAGAAATATCGATTGATGGATGTTTATAACTTATTAGGAACTACTTTTTGGCAAATCAGCTTAGCGGCACCGCAGAATTGGGCTTATTTGAGTAAAAATATTGCTGTGGTGAAATAAAATACAAAAAGGTTGTCTCCTATGAGGCAACCTTTTTGTATATATAGTATTTCTACATCGTACTTCTAAATTATGAGTTGATAACCGCTCCTTGGAAAGATCCCATAGTAAAAGTAACGGCAGTTTGAGGTCCTCCACTTGGATGAGTTACACTTGCCTGCAATGTGTAAGTGTGTACACCAGCATCGACGTCAGTGTCACAACAGCTAAATGCAGTAGTATCAGGTTGATTTGCTTGATCAACAGAATCAATTGCTGAACATAACACTACATTGTCATCACGGACAAATCTAAAAGTAATAAAATCTGCTGCAGAAGTTCCTACCCAAGTTGCATAGGCATTCAACCAAACTGCGTTTGTTGGAGAATTAACAGTTAAAGTAATTTCAGCTAGATCTGTAAAACCAGGACCACTACTTACCGTTATATCTGCTTCAAAGTTTTCACAATCAAAATCAATAAGCAAGCCAGGATTAAATACTCCCATTTAATATTTCACTCCTTAATTTTTTAATTCCCTACATGTATATTAAACTTGTCTTTTAGTGGACTAGTTATCTGCCTTATTTTTATTTAAAATGGGCCATTCATTAATGGAATCGGTAGTTATACATCCAATTTAGAAATAGGTACAGGCATATATATTATTTCAAAATAGACTATAAATGAAGTTGAAAGTAGTAATTAAAAAATTGTATAAAGGGGAAGTAAAATGCGTGTTTCAGTTGGAAAATGGACAAAACATAAATTGATGTCAAAGGATGAAAGGCTTTCTTCCTATTTGCCTGATACACAATACTTAACTAGAAGTTCTTTAAATTTAATGTTAGATAAATATAATCAAGTAATGGTTAAACCATGTTTTGGTTATCAGGGGCTTGGCATTATCCAAATATCATCCTTATCAGATGAGGATTTTGAACTTCATATTGGTCACAGAAAAATAATCGTAAACGGTAAGGAGAACATCTACGATTATTTAAAAGAAAATCACTTTCCAAAAAAAAGACAACGGTATATCGTCCAGCAAAGAATTCCGCTTGCAACAATAAATAATAATCCATTTGATATCCGGGTAATGGTACAAAGAAAAAAAAATTCATTGGAGTGGACAGTAACTGGTAAACTTGCAAAAGTAGCGGCAAATAACTTTGTTGTGACAAACGCAGCAAAAGCTATAGTATCTGTGGAATATGCAATTGGAATATCACTGGTAAACAACGAAAAAATGAAAGATATTGTATCTGATTTAGAGGAAATTTCCTTGTTAATTGCAGGGCAATTAGCAAATTCCTATACCAATAAACGTGTATATGGAATAGATCTTGGTATTGATGTTGAAGGAAAGGTCTGGATTATAGAAGCAAACCTAACTCCTGCTGTATCCATGTTTAAATTTTTAAATGATGGTTCGTATGAAACCATTAACGCGTATAAAAGAGGATGAAAAATAGCTAAGGTTAATATCTGCCCATACCTTTTAATGAGCATTGAATATAAATTATGGTAAAGGTCCTAATTTCCTGTTTATGTTAGGAGGTGGAGGCATGAAAATGGAAACAGTTGGGGTACTACTTTCTAAAAGGGAATGGAGTAAGCTACTTAACAAAAAAAGCAAAAATGACGAAATATGGCATATTTATGATAGGAAAGGCAAAGAGTTAAACCTAAACATTCAATTCTTTACACTTTCTGATATTTCTCTCGAGAGTTTAAAAACTCAAGCAATTGAACTTCAGAATAATTCAATAATCAAAGAAACAATTGATATCCCATCAATTATTTATAACCCAACAATGTTTTATAAAAAAAAGAATATCAAAAAATTAAGGGAACTTTCTAACCACCCCAAATTTCAAGTCCTTAATGAGCACCATATAATAAAGAAAAAAGAACTAGGTGCATTAATAGATTCATATTCTGATATAAAAATAGATTTTGATGAAGAAAACGACGCTAACAATACTTTATTTTCTTTATATGTATTAGGACAAAAAAAGTTAAATAATAAATGGAAATCCCCGATTATGTACGCAAAAGATTCTAACCAAAAATTATACTATTTAGAAGATGCCTCAATGGATGTATTATGGGAACATTGCCAAAAGGTTTTAGATATCATTCAATTTTACTACCCAGGAATTTTCGAGATTGGGATTGTATTTTCATTAAATGAAAATGGTTTCTATTCTTTAAAATCAACCTGTTCAATCAATACAATTGTTAAAGATTTTTTTGGATGGAACACTGAAATGTGTGAAAATATCTGTAAATTCCCATTCCAGGTTGCTAAGGAAATACTGCAAGAAAAGAATACTCACGATGAAATCAGTAATGAATATAGCCTTGAAAACCTATCACAAACAACCAAACGTTTGTCGAGTCCGGGATCTGAAGATGACCTGATAATACCTTCAAATGAGGATAGTATTCATCACTGGATTAAATTAAAGGAGTATCAAGACGAGGAAATGTGCCTCAAATTACCAATGCTTCGGTCAAATTTAATCATTAGCAACCCAATCTCCATCCAGTTTGGCATTAAAGAACACACATGTAAAATTGACTTAATTGAAAGGGATATTCGTTTAAATAGAAATTCATTTACCGAACCTGCAGAGGTCCTTATCTCTAGTTCTCTTATAAAGAAGTTGCATATCCCAATAGACTTAATATATCAATTAAAGATATCCAAAGATAAAGCAATAATTGGTCCATCAATTGGTCTGTTGCTAGGGGAAAAAAATCAATTGTACAATCCAACATATATGGAAAAGTACTCGGACCGTTTTAGGGAATATGAGAAATTTGGCGGCTTAGTTATGGCCTTTTCCACTCGTTCCATCGACTGGGAGGAAAAGATCGCATATGGCATGCTGTATGATCCAACTCAAAAAAAGTGGAGATATGATTCTGCACCGATTCCAGCTGCCTTGTACCGTAGAAACTTTCATCAGAATTTTGATCGGATTAGCCAGCTAATTGAAATGACAAATAAGAATTTATTCAATTCCCATTTCTTTAAGAAATCTGACCTTATTTTATTAAAAGATGAAAAGGAAATTCGTAACCATGTCCCCGCCACATATCTTTTGAAAAAAGTGGAAGATTTAATTGAATTTATTCATGATAGGGAAAGGATTATTTTAAAACCCGTCAGCCTTTCACGTGGACGGGGCATCTTTACACTTGAAAAAAATCATGAACTAGCTGAAGGGTATATCCTATACGAGCATCAAAATGAATTTCTACTCCGACATCTTATTCCTGATAACAAGGCATTAGAGGAAATGTTCATAAAGTTGAATTTATTAAATAAGCATTATTTGTATCAAACCTACATTCCGCTTCTAAAATTAAACAACCGCCCCTTGGATGTGAGAGTAGTTATGCAAAAATATGATATAAAAAGCTGGAAATGCACGGGTATCGAATGCAGGGTTGCCGGTGAAAATGAGGTGTTAACCAATATTGCAAGAGGCGGAGAAGCAATGACTTTGGAGGAAGTAGTAATTGGTTCAGGTATTGATCAATCATTCGATAAGATTTATGAGAGTATTATAAATCTGTGTCAAAAGTTCTGTCATTTAATTGATAGAAAAGACGAACACTATGCAGAATTTGGTTTAGATATTGGTCTTGATCAAGAAGGGTATCCATGGATTATCGAGGCAAATATTTTTCCGAGTTTTAAAGGCTTTAAAGAAATGGACTATGAAATGTACTTGAAAATTCGCTCTCAGCCTATCTTTTATGCAGTTCATATACAAGGATTTAGCGTAAGTGAAAGTGAGGGGGGAAACTCACATGAAACATATTATAAAAACAATTTCTACTCCTAATCCAACAATTTCACTTCCTTTAAACGTTATAGAAAAATTATTAATAAGTGACAGAGAATCAATCACGATAAGTATTGGGGCAATGAAGGAAAGTGTTACCTTACTACATCATGATCACCGGCAACCATGTATTTATTTATCTAATGAAATCTATAATAAATTATTTCTCCCTCATTTTATCGACGTGTATGAGATTGCGTTTGATAATGACACATTAATTATTGGTCCAGTCATTGGTTTGTTGATTCGTGGCAAGATAGACGAATTGACTAAACAAAGAATTAAAATTTATAAAAATTATTTAATTGATTATAAGCATTTAAATGGACTAATTCTTCTTTTTACCTCTGATGGTATAGATGTGAAAAATAAGCTTATTAATGGATATGCATTTAATCCAAAGGAGCATGAATGGGAGGAGGGGATTTTCCCATTTCCTTCAGTCGTTTTTCTCAGAAAACCTATAAAAGAAGTAATTCGGAAGAAATTAACCGGGTTAATTGGTAATAAATTCTTTAATTCTCATGTTTTTAATAAATGGGAAATGTGGGAATGGCTTTCTGACCATGAACAAATAAGGAAGTATCTCCCTGAAACCGTTCTGGGTGAAAATATAGAAAATGTTCAAAGATTAATAGATGCTCATCAAGAAACGTTTATTAAGCCGAAGGCAGGTATGCAGGGTTCTGGAATTTTTCAACTTTCAAAGGTGGGTCAAGAATATAATTTAACCTATAGAATAAAAGACAAAAATATAATCACGGTGTTAGACAACTGGCAGGCAGTAGAAAATTATCTGAAGTCAGAAATAAGCCTAAAAAACTATATTGTGCAACAACGAATTCCATTGTTGACAAAAGACAATAGGGTCATGGATGTTCGGGTGATTGTTGGTAAAAATCACAATGGGGATTGGATTGTTCCTGGGATGGTAACAAAGTTTGGTGAAATAGATAGTATTGTGAGCAATATATCAAGTGGCGGGTCAGCACAAAAAGTCTGGAAGTCCCTTTGCGATATATTTCAGAATGATTTTAAAAAAGCCTTTAAGAAGTATATGGAAATTGAAAAATTGGCCATTACCTGTTGTAAGGTATTAGAGAGTAAAGGATTGCATCTAGGTTATATTGGGATTGATATTGGAATGGATGAAAACCATAACCTTTGGCTGATTGAGATTAATAATCGGAGTCCAGACATGACCATTGCCTTGGATGCAGAGGATTACCAACTATATTATAAAATTAAATCAGCCCCCTTACATTATGCTAAATGGTTATCTGGTTTGGGAGGTGAAAGACAGGGTGGTTTATGAAATAGTTTCTGATAGCTTATCACGTAACACCTTATCGATTCCAATTGCACTAGCTGTTTCTTTAGGGCTCGAAAGGAAGAAAACCATTACCTTATCGTTTGGGAAAAGACGGGTACCGATTGCTATTTCCTTGTTACAATCAAACAATAAAAATAATATTCTAGTCAGCGAGGATATTATTTCGAATCTGCTTATCGATACGAAAGTAAAGTATGAACTCTTATTTTCAAACGATGAGTTAATCCTAGGGCCAGTAATTGGTTTATTATTGGGAAAATCAGAAAAAAGACTGGTCAAGTATTTAAATAATTATTTAATTTATACAATGTTATACGAACAAATTAATGGAGTGTTATTCGTTTTTTGTGAAGAGCATATTGATTTTACAAACGATAAAATTACAGGATATTTATATGATCCTTCAGTTCCAGAATATTGGAGAAAATGTGTACTTCCTTTTCCGGGTGCGATTTTCAGAAGGGTAGAACTCTCCCAAAAAACATTAATGGGTCTGAAAGAAAAAATGGGTGAGAGTTTTTTTAATGCTCAATATTTTGATAAATGGCAATTTTGGAATTGGCTTTCCCACTTTGACGAACTAAAAGAACATCTTGCTGAAACGACCAATAAAGTGACTTTAGCAAATGTCGATAAATTTATCGAAAAATATAATGGTGTTTATTTAAAGTTGAAGGATGGGTCAAGAGGAAACGGAATTTATTATATAGAAAAAGATGAAGGTCTATATGTCATTATGAAAAATTATCAAGATGACATTACAAAGTTATCAGAAGGCCAGATGGCTGATTTCTTGTCGAAACACTCTTTATATTTGTTACAGCAGCCCATCCGGCTTCATACATTCGAGGATCGAAAGGTAGATTATAGGGTAATGCTGCAAAAAAATGAAACTGGCCATTGGCAATGTACAGGCATTATTGCAAGATTCGGAAATACAAATGCTATATCCTCAAATTTTAAAGCAAATGGCTTTGCCTTGGAAGGAACAGCAGCATTAAAAACACAATTTGGCTATGACGAGCTAACTGCATTTAAAAAATACCAAGAAATAATAAGAATTTGTACAGATATGGCCAGTAAGGTGGATGAAATCGCGGGAGCCTATGCTGATTTAGGAATTGATGTTGGAATTGATAAAAACGATAAAATTTGGGTTATTGAAATGAATAAAAGACCAGACCATGATTTCCCGTTAATTATTAAAGACCGTAAAATGTATTATCTAGTCAAGTCAAATCCAATTTTATATGCAAAATATCTTGCTATGGGCGGCCAGAATTCATCGGTTATTTTTTAAATATTAAAATGAATAACACCAAAACAGGCTCTAACGATTAGAGTCTGTTTTGGTGATATTTAATAACTTTTTAACTGTTATCATCCCATAAAGTTATTTTTAAATAGTTGAAATATTCGTTTTGAAGATGGTGCCCTGTATTCCATGGTTTCCTGGGGCCGGTGAAGTGGATGATTGCGGGAGGAGTTTGTTTTTGCTTTCTTTTATATTTACGTCTGTCTTTTCGGAATTTTAAACTCATATTCGTTGTTAAATTCCATTTCGGATCTAACTTATAACAGTTATTATACAGAAGGGCATTTAGAGCATCTTGTTCTAACCATCTTAATTTTAAATGATTAACTTTTAAATAATCGATAACTAAATTGGATATATTGTCTTCCCGCCATTTTTTTAAGTTTAGAACAAAAACTCCATTATTGAAATATCCAGCACTAGGTGGGATTGAGAGGGATTGGCATGTTTTTTTTAAGCTGGAAGTTAAATGAACCTTAACAGCTGCTAAATAGTCATTTTCGATATTAATATCCCAAAGTTTAGTAATATCCTCTTTTACTATAAGGTCACTGTCTAAATAAATGGCTTTATCTATTTCCTCTGATAATAACTCGGGGATCAAAAGTCGGTAATAAACCTCCACTTTTAGGTGATTTCTAATCTTAAAATCTTTAAATAATGATTGGTCAATTGAAAAGAAACTAATCTTAATACCATATTTTTCTACAGATTTATTCAATCTAATTTGATTTTCATCAGATAGTAAGCCGATAATATATATTTTTATAGCATTTTTAGAGACTTTGTTTACTAATAATGAATTCAGCATTACAGCAGTATGCTTTGCAAATTCATCATTACTTACAGCTACTATATGAATTGTTTCCACGCAATTTTCCTCCTTTCTCAATCTGACTTATCCACTAAAATAGAATTCTTTAGGTAAATAGAGTGAAAATTTGATCCAACTTTTTTTCACATTCAAGTTGTAGAGGAGGGATGTGCTGCATAATATCTTGATGTTCTTCTATATAATTAACTAGATTTAATATGCTAAGGTGAATGTTAGAGTCATCGGTCGGGACAACAAGGTCATCCAAACCAATGGAGTTTGCAAAATCAAAGGTTTTAAACCGATATCCTAATGCTATAAAAGGGATTCCTGCTACTGCTGATAGAACGTTTGCATGTAATTTTAAGTTAATCGTAAAAGAACACTTTTGCATCAAGATAAGTAATTCATTTTGGTTATAAAGTGTTGTTTTAAGTTCTACCCGTTTTTCATCAGCTATTTTATTATAAAGGCGTTGGCAAGGTACAATGTCTTTTTCGAAAACAGGAAATATGCAAAAATGGTACCCTTTATCTATTAAATCCTTTACAACTAAAACTAGTTCATCCTCTATTTTTTTCTCGTTTTTCCCAAATAATTTATTTTTGGCAGTTCCCCAGCTAAGAGCAACTAAACCTTTTTCTTTAATGGTACCTTGATTATTAGGAGTTTTCACCAATAGCCCCGGATCACCCGAGATTAGGACATTATCTAGGTTCAACCCCATGTTCTTTAAAACTTCAAAAGTATAGTTGCCTCGTACAGCAGCAAATTTAGCATGATTTAGCACTATTTGTAGTTTTAGTTTAAAATCTTTATGTCTAAAAACATTAAATTCATTATCCTTTTTTTGCTCTATCATCTCATTACCAATCAGGAGTTTTTTTAAATCCCTTCTCTCAATCCAGTCAATACCACTACCCCAAATGATAATTTCTATGTCCTTTTTTATTTGTATGGCATGATATAAAATATTAATGTAGCTAGGAGTTAATAAAGAACCTCCACCCAAAACGATCGTATTATAATGCCTTAATACCATTTTTTTTCGTTTAATCATTGATAATCTATTTTTATCAGAAGGGAATAACCTATATTTACTCTTGTCCACCTTTTCATCAAATTTTTGTTTGAAGATTTCCCACATTAACTCATCACCGATATTTTTATAGCCCAGCCATCCTAAATATAATACGTTTTTCATGTTGATTCATTCTCCATAAAAAATTCTTTTGTTGTGAATTGTCTATAGTTTTTTACCCTTCCTATGATTTGACTTCTTTGTCTTAATAATCTGTTTGACCGTTTAAAAGTATGGAAATTGCTGTTTCTTTTTCGTATATAAACATAGTTATACCTGCTGGTTGTATGAATTCTAACATTTTTTCTTTTGCATAAAGTTACAAATGCACTGTCTGTCCCTGAGCCTCGTTTCGAAGGGAATTTTATTTTAGGATAAATCTCTTTCCTGAAGATTAAAGTCCCACCTTTTAGAGAACTTTTCCCGGCTTTATTCTCGGTACCAAGTCTCCGAATGGTTAAAAGTTTTTGTCTCTCAAAATACATAAAGGATTTTCCCTTGCCTACTAGCTGTGCATTTGTATTATTAAATATTTTCATAGCCTCTGTTAGATAGTAAGGAGAATAGTAATCATCATCATCAAACTTGGCTACAATATCAAATTTAGCTTTTTCAATTCCGAAATTTAAGCAATTTCCTAGTGTTTTCTCCTGTGGAAGTTGATAGATTGTTACATTTTCATAACCTGCGGCTTTTTCCTTCCACTTTGAAATCTCCATTTTGTCATTATTTAGAATAATAATTAATTCTTTTTCTTCCCACATTTGTCTAGAAAAGTTTTCAAATATATTATTCATCATGTTATCTCGAATTGTACATGCGATTAATGTCACCATTATAAACCCTCCTTTCACACTTCTTTATTAATATATGAGTCAAGCAGTGAAAGTGCTCTGTAAAGACCAATAATTTTGAAAAATGGTCAGAAATCTAGAAATAATATGAGAATATACCCTGCCAATTTATTCTTGGAATGAATAGTATATAAAGAAAAAATATGGGGATTTTTATTCTAGAAAAATAAACGTTCTAAAATGTGATTAAAGGAGTGAAAAAATGATTCCTTCTTATGATTTTTCACTAACACCAAACAGCAATATGGTAATATGCTGTCTGGCCACCGGTAAGAATCATGTGGCAGCATTAGAAATAATGAAACCAACGGTGGAGTATTACGGAAAACTCCATGGTATTGATACTTTGTTTTATAAAAAAAAACTTCTTCCAAATGAAATGGCTAAAAAACATAAAATATTTTTGCTTTATAACCTATTAAAATATTATGAAATTGTCATGTGGATGGATTCGGATAGCATTATTGTTGATCCGAAAGATGATATCCGAAATGAATTAACTACTGACCATGTTGTTTATATGACAAGTTATCATAGAAGAAAACCACTTTTTCCAAATTCAGGGGTAATTGTGGTGAAACGTGATCCAAAGACGATTGAAATATTAGAGGCTGTTTGGAGACACAAAAAGAAACGAAGGGATGAATGGTGGGATCAACAAGCCTTCTTAAAGCTTCTTGGATTTAGGAATAGAAATATAAGAATTTTATCTTATAAAGGTCCAACCAAATATACGCCCGTAATTGGAAGTTTACATGTTAAATGGAATAGTAGACCTAATCGGTATGATGTCGCCAAGAAACCAATTATCTTACATCACTGTGGATTAAAGTGGTGGAAACGACTACAAAGAATGAGGAAAAGCTATCATTTATTCTTGAGAAATATCGAAAAATATAAAACTTATGATAGTAAACCATAAATCTCTTGATGGGTGGTGAAATAATAAATGAAAAGACGGACAACAAATAATAAGAAAACGAATCGTAAATGGAAGACTAGTAAAAGAACTAAGAAAAACTCCACAAAAAACCTAAAAAACTTAGATTATTTGAAAGAAGATTATGTTGAAAAAGGTTTAGATAAAATGCAGAATACCTTTGTTCTTTATCGCATTATTGGTAATGACCTCTATCCACGTCATCAAAAAGGACAAACACTTAGAAACCTTCAATTTATTTTAGAAAATGAATCAGAATTAGAAAATTGCGAGAAAAGATGGATTGTTAACCGAATATTTGATAAAGAAGTAGAGCAAGCAATCATTGAAATATTAAAAAGATACAATCAAGAATTTATTCATATCCCTTTTCTTAAAGAAGAGTACAAAAATATTGAGTTAGACACGAGTTTCCTTCCTACTCCAAGCTATTTGGAGAGTAAAGAATATATAAATATGAATCAAGAAAGAAGAAAAAGGATATTGACTGCCATCATTAGAAACAAAAATAAATATGTAATGAACGTAAATGGCGCTCGAAACACAGCATTACGTGATGGAAGAACTAGAGCCAAATGGATTTTACCCTGGGATGGTAATTGCTTTGTCACTCAAACTGCTTGGCTGCAAATATGTTCTGATGTCTCTTCAAAACCACACCTAAAGTATTTTGCAGTTCCCATGACCAGAGTTTTAGATAATACACAACTTTTAGCAGATAACTTTATTCCTGTGCCGGTGGAAGAGCCGCAATTAATTTTTAGAATGGATGCCAAAGAGGAATTTAATGAAGACTTTTGGTATGGCCGAAGAGATAAAGTTGAGTTATTATGGCGTCTAGGAATTTCAGGGAAGTGGGATAATTGGAAAGATGATTTCTGGGACAGTAACCGTTTACCCAGATCTGGAGAGGCAGGTCAATATGGCTTTGCAGGATGGGTTGCCCGTATGTTTTCGGGAATGAAATCACTTGAAAAAAATTCCAAGCAAAGGAATATCACACGATTTGAAGCCATTATTAAAACAACCCAATATTTGGATGAAGTAGTTTTTAAACATTCAAGTGAGTCTGATCTTCAAATCTATACGATGATAAAAAAAAAAGGTGAAATGAACCATGAGCAGGAAATAAAGAGGGACCTTTCATCGGACAATGTAAAACAAACCCCTTTGGAACATTTGGATCAGGTTGATGATTATTTTGAAAACCTAAAAATTGATGGATATAACAAATCAAATGATGCAGAAGTTGCCTTTGCTATTTCGCTAAAAAGTAAAAGGTCATCCCGAAATTGGACAAGGGTTCAAAACAACTTAGCAAGAACACTAAGGTCAATCATAAACAATTCTGACCAAAATTTTAGAATCGTCATTGCTGGTCATGAAAAACCAAATATAAAAGAAATGAACCATGAGCGTGTTACATGGCTGCCTGTTCGTTTCTCCCCTCCAACCTCCATTCGTAAATATAGCAGTGACAAGTTTCGTAAACGTAGAGTGATTGGAGCCTTTTTAAGGAAAAGCGGGTTCTCAGGATACTTTATGCCTCTAGATGCAGATGATTGGATTCACCATCGATTTGTAGAATTTATTAGATCCCATCCAATTATAGATGCATTTGTTATGAACACTGGTTGTATGGCGAATATAAAAAATAAACAGATATGGGTAAGGGAACGTTTTTATATTGGATGTGGAAGCAGTTCAGTTTTTTATTTTCGTAATAGTGATTTCCCTCGAACCTCTATGAAAAGAGATGTGATGAAGTCTAAATTTAAATGGGTAGTTCTACCACACGGGAAGGTAACAAATTATCTGAAAAATAAAAACTATAAAATGGTGAATTACCCTCTCGTTACCTGGGTTGTTGTACATGGGGACAACAATACGATGATGAAAAGAAAAATAAAAAGTTCCATTTCTGCAAGAAGTTATCATGCCATTTCTGAAAATCTCCAGGATTGGTTTTATGATTATTTTAAAATAAAGTAGAATGGGTTAGCCAATAAAAGGTTAAGTACTTTATAAGCATCTATTATATATAGGTGCTTTTTTGTTATTTTTTTATTCTAGGGAAACTGCCGTGACAATGGATATATTTTTGCATGTAATAATAAGGAAACTTTTTAGGTTTTTTTAGCGGAGGTAAATCCAATGGTTTTTATACGTCTACAAAAGAATCAAGATACAATCAATATTTCTATGAAACTGATAGAAAAATACAGGATTGTTTCTCAAAGAATCATTTTAAAAATTGGCGGATATTCTAGGGAGCTGGCAGTGAATATCCATGAGGAATTGCCAGAAGACACAATAGGTGTTCCGCCTATGCAAAATGGACTTACGCTGCCAGAGGATATACCTTATGAGTTGGTCATCGACGGGCGAGTACTATCCTTGGGCCCTGTCATTGCGTTTGTTGCTTACTTAAAGCCTAGTGAATTAACCCCTAAGAGATTAGATAGGCTAAAAGGTCGTTTTTCTGAATATCAAAGTATTAACGGCATTATCTATGTTTGTGCTGCAAGAGGTATAGATATCGAAAAAAAACAAATTGAAGGATATTATTATAATCCACTAGGAGAAAATTCTGCCACACGTTGGATTTATGGAATTTTCCCTTATCCAAATGTCGTGTATAAACGGCATCCCATTGATACTGTTAGATATAATGATTTAATTTCCCAAATTGGTGACAGGGTTATTAACTCTTATTATTTTTGTAAAGGGGAACTGCCGGATTATGCATCAAGGAATGAAAGTTTGAAAGAGGTTTTTCCCGAAACGGAGAAGTTTACAGGATTCGAACAACTTAATTTGATGTTAAAAAAGCATCAGACTGTCTATATAAAACCTCCTCAAGGTGAAGGAGGCAGAGGGATATTCAATGTAACTATGGATGTCCAGGGAAATTATGTCTTTGTTAATCAAAATGACATAAAAACGGTTATTAGCGAACTAACTGATCTAAATCTGTTCTTGGGGAAGTTTATTCGTCGGAAATACATCATACAACAAGGTGTATCCACCACGATAGGAGATAGAAATGTTGACTTTAGAGTATATATGCAAAAAAATGGGTTAAAACAGTGGGAATGTCAAGGCATGATCGGCAGAGTGGCAAAGAAAGACAAGATTGTTACCAATTTAAAATATGTTGAAAAACTCATGATGGGCCTTGAAGCGATTAAATTATTGTTTGGAATCAATCATCAAGAAGCAGTACAGATTCAAACGAAAATCTATGATAAATGTAAAAAAGTTTGTATAGAATTAGATAAATGTGTAGGAACATACGGGGATGTAGCAATCGATTGTATTGTTGATCAAGATAAAAATGTGTGGATTTTAGAAGTGAATAAACGGTACGGCTATGATAGCCTGGCTAAAGTGAAGAATTATACCTTAAGGAGACTTTTATTTGTAACACCTTTTCGCTATGCGAAAGCTTTAGCCGGATTTTAGTAAAAAAGGAGATTAGGAATATGAATGCTCCGACCATTGGAATATTAGTAGATGGGTTGATATATAGTGGAATTAAGACGAACAGGTCTTATTTTGAACATATCAGTTTTTATGAAGAAGCCTGTATCCAATTTGGGCTGTGTCCTTGCTTTTTTCGGTTAAAAGATATAACGATTGAGACTGATCAGATTAGTGCGTTAGTTAAAGGTAACAAGGGAAAATATGAATTGAAAACCATCACCATACCCAAAATAATTCATAATCGAGGACTTTTTTTTAGGAATGAATCAAAGGTAAAGATAAAGAACCTTCAGAAAACGGGGGTTATTATTTTTAATGATTGGAACCGATATGGAAAATGGGACATTCATACTATTCTTATGAAAAATGAAGAGTTGCAGCCCCATTTGCCTGAAACGAAAGCAGCAAGTTCGGTAAATTTCATCGAAATGATGGAGAAGCATAATGAACTAATCATTAAGCCGAATAGTGGAAGTCTAGGCGGCGGGGTTGTTATGGTCGAAAAAAAGGATAGTGAACGTTGGGAAGTTTGTACCAACCAGAAGAGAGAGACTTTTGCGAACGAATGGCCAGAAATCATTCGTAAAAAGGTCACAAATAAAAATTACATCATTCAGGAACGAATTTCACTTGCTGAGTATCAAGAAAGTCCTTTTGATTTACGTGTTTCCGTTCAAAAAAATGGATTAGGAGAATGGCAGGTAACTGGTGTGGTTGGAAAGGTTGCTAAAAAAGGAAATTATGTAACAAATGTTGCAAAAGGTGGTACCTGTAAAACGCTTACTGAACTATTAAATGATTTTTCTCACTGGGACATTAACGAAGTCTACCAATCAATTGAAGAACTTTCCATTAAAGCGGTAACTGAATTAAATAAGTATTTCCCTAACCTTGCAGATGTTGGGCTGGATATTGGTTTAACGAATGAAGGATTTCCCATGTTTATTGAATGTAATGGCCGCGATCTTAGAATAACATTTGGAAAAGCTAAAATGCATGAAGTATGGAAAGCAACATATACAACACCAATCAGTTATGCGCGGTATCTTTTTGATTCCAAGATTGATTAGGAGTAATTTTATGAAGACTCTCAAACTTGCAGATATTGTTGAAGTGATAAATGGCCAAATGATTCAAGGAAACGCTGAATTTGAAATAAACAAGGTTGCAAAATTAATAAAAAATATCAGCGAATATTCTATTTATTTTAATGTGAATAAAAAAAGTATAAGTTCTGATTCCTTAGTGGGAAAAACGAATTATACAATTGTAACTGAAAATATGGAAATTCTTAGTATGGTTGATAAATCGGCATCGGTTATATTGGTTGCGGATGGTAAGAAGTCATATTACCAATTTATCGAATATTACCGAAACCTTTTTTCTATTCCAGTGATTGGCGTTACAGGAACATGCGGAAAAACAACCACAAAGGATATGATTAAGCATATTTTAAAACAATACTTACAAGTTCATTCCACAATGCTTAGTCAAAATGGCCTTCATTTAAATTTACACTATTTAATGGGGATTAATGAACAAACAGAAGCGGCAGTTTTTGAAATGGGGGTAGCCTATCCCGGAAATATTAGGTCAAGCGGAAGATATTTTAAACCAACGATCGGAATTATAACAAATATCGGTGAAGCACATCTAGAGGGATGCAAAACGTTAGAAAAATATATAAGAGCAAAGGGAGAAATGTTAGAAGTTCTTTCTGAAAACGGAACATTAATTATTAATGCTGATGATACAAATATAAAAAGATTACCAACCGGTTTATTCAAAGGAAGTGTTCTTTCATTCGGTCAGTATCAGAAAGCCGATTTTAGAGCAGATACGATTCGATATGAAGATGACAGAATGGTATATACATTACATGTTAATAAAGTCCAATATGAAGTGGTAATCCCAGGATATGGCGAGCACAATGTTTATAACAGTCTAGCAGCCATCGCAGCAGTAAGTTTAATAGGTATCCCAATCCAAGATGCAATTGATAGATTGAAGACGTTTAAAACAATGGAGCGTCATGTGAAACTGTATCACTCAAAAGGAATTTCCGTTATTGACGATACATGGAGCTGTAATCCTAGTTCAGTATTGTCAGCCTTAGAAGTTCTTAAAAAAGTTTCGAATGGTAAAAAAGAGGTTCTTGTTCTAGGTAAAATGCAGCGTCTAGGATCACAATTAACAAATCAACACCTCAAAATGGGGGAAACGATTATGGACTACGGTGAAGTAGATCATTTAATTACCATTGGTCCCTCAGCAAAGTTAACAGGTGAAAACGCTATTCGCTTAGGGATGGACCCAAGCAAGGTTCATTCCGTTGCAAATGCTGATCAATTAGAATCCAAATTAGCCGAGATTCATACGGAGGAGATGATAATACTCTTTAAAATGTCACTTGGCAAAATGGACCCTGCCTACCGAAGGGTCATAGAAAAATACCGATTTACTTAAATATTCTTCATAGACTAATTTAAACACTTTTCAAGGGATGTGATGAATTTGCAAGGTATCGGTATGCTCCACAACCGGGAAAATCCTGCAGATGTAAAAAAGGCGTATCCCTTTGCGGCCGTTGCGAAAATGGAGGGGATTCACTTTTTTTACTTCTCATTTAAGAATGTGGACTTTGACAACATGAAGATTAATGGTTGGATGTATGAGGAAGGAAAGTGGATTCGAAAAAAAGTAGATTTTCCTGCTGTTGTAATAAACAGCTGTAATCCTAAAACGGAGAACCAGTCAAAAATAGTAAAGAAGTTAAAAAAATATACCATTTTTACAAGCTTTCCTGTAGGGAACAAAATGAAAGTCTATAAAAAAGTAAAAAAAGCAAAAGTGTTCGCCTCTTATTTAATCCCTTCCACGACTCTACTCATGTCAGAGGAAATTATTTCATTTCTAGAAAATCAGCACAGAGCCGTAATAAAACCTTTATCTGGTAATCATGGGAAAAAGGTGTTTTTTATCGAAAAAACGGAGGAACAGTATAAAGTAACAGAAGGATTCAACACAATGTACATGAATGAAAAAGAACTTAACAGATACTTTCAGCCTATTTTGTCAGCACAAAAGTTTCTGATGCAACCTTTCATTGAATGTAAAACAAAAAATGGTCTTACGTATGATTTTAGATTACATGTTCAAAAAAATGGTGCAGGGCAATGGGAAATCACCTTAATTTATCCACGAATTAGTGGAAATGCAAAAATGATAAGTAATATTAGTAGTGGTGGCTACCGGGGAGAATTAGCCTCCTTTTTAAAAGCTGAATTTGATGAAGATTCAAAAAAGGTGAAGGAAAGCCTCGAGGCTTTTGCTTTATCCTTTCCTGCGCATTTTGATACTTTATATGAACATTCCTTTGATGAGCTAGGTTTAGATGTAGCGATTGATGCAAACCAAAGACTGTGGTTATTTGAAGTGAATTGGAGACCAGGTTCAAAAAATAGAGAATTTGACGTTGCCAAACGCCTTATTCCTTATTGTAAATTTCTTATAAATGAAATTGGTATAAGGTAAGATTTTTTTAGCTTGTTTTAGAATAAGTTGTACAGGGAATGATATCTACTAAAAAACAATCTAGGAAGTGGAATCATTTGAACATAATGCAAAAAAGTGGCATCAGAATCTTGTTATTTTTATTATTGGCGGCATTGATACCGCCTTCTACATATTCATACGCAAATGAATCAGGTCAATTAGTAAAAGCAGAGATTAGTAAACTCTTACAGGAAGAGCCACTTTTAAATGGAGCGCTTGCAGGAATAAGCATTCGTTCCGCAAAAACTGGGGAAGTTTTATATGAGCATAATGGGGATGTCCGTATGAGACCTGCCTCAAATATGAAGCTCTTAACATCAGCAGCAGCCTTGTCGGTCTTAGGAGAGAAACATGTATTTAGAACAGAAATCAGATTAGATGGAAAGAGGTACGGAAATATACTAAAGGGGAATCTGTATATAAAAGGATTTGGTGATCCCACACTTTTAAAAGAAGATTTAACACTTTTGGCTAAGGATATTGCCCATTCCGGTGGGATTAAAAACATCGAGGGAGATCTAATAGCGGACGACAGTTGGTTCGACAAGGTTCGTTTATCTCCAGACTTAATTTGGAGTGATGAGTACGCTTATTATGGAGCGCAAATTTCAGCTCTCACAGTTTCACCAAATAAAGATTTTGATTCTGGAACCATCATTGTCGAGGTATCTCCAGGTTTGAAAGTAGGCGATCCCGCACAAATTAAGCTCTCACACAAAACAAACTATGTAAAAATCGTTAATCAAGCAGTGACTATGTCACCGGATGGAGAGAAAAATCTAACAATAGAACGAAACCACGCTTCTAATACCATCCTTGTGAAAGGGTTTCTACCAATTGGGGCAAAAGTCGAGAAAGAATGGATAGCAGTTTGGGAACCGACTCAATTTGTTCTTGACCTCTTTAAGCAAGAATTAGCAAAACAAGGAATCAAACTTTCGGGAACATCTAGGGTTGGTGATACACCAATGGAGGCCGATATTCTTACTAGTCATCGTTCTCTCCCATTATCGGAACTTCTCATCCCTTTTATGAAGCTTAGCAATAACGGACATGCGGAAATCTTAATTAAAGAAATGGGAAAAGTAAGAAAAGGAGAAGGAAGTTGGGAAAAAGGGATAGAAGTGTTAAACGAACAACTGCCTAAATTAGGTGTGAATCCAGATACATTAGTGATCAGAGATGGCTCAGGCATTTCACATGTAAACTTAATTCCAGCTAACGAAATTTCTAAGCTATTATATACTGTTCAGAAGGAAAAATGGTTTCCTGCTTTTTTGAAATCTTTGCCAGTAGCTGGTAAGCGTGACAGGATGGTGGGAGGAACCTTGAGAAAAAGAATGGACGGCTTGGACGTTAAAGCAAAAACAGGAACCATTTCTACTGTTTCTACCTTATCCGGTTATGTAGAAACAAAAAAAGGAGAAATACTTATTTTTTCCATTCTATTAAATAATCTGGTTGATGAGGAAAAAGGAAAAGAAATCGAAGATCGTATCGTTCATCAATTAGCAAATACGTAAATCAAAAATCCCTGAAAAAGGGATTTTTTTATTAAATTGAAAAAACATGTACTCAAAACTACGGTTACCTATTAAAATATAGTAAATATAAACTGGTATAAAATAACTAGGTGCGAGGTGAGAGCATGAAAATGGAAGTAGGTGATCTCCTTTTTGTGAAAGGTGATTGTTATCAAAGTCGTTTTATTCGTTTCTTCTTAAAATCCGATTATACGCATGTTACCATTGCAATGGATGATACACATATTTGTGAGGTTGATATTTTTACAACGATGAAAGTAATGAAAAACCCTTATACAGAGTTTAGCTTGGATCGATTAAATCGCAAATTAACAAATGATGAAAAAGAGGAATTAAGAAACTTCTTACTAGAAAAATGCAGAACCTCTAAGGGGTATGACTGGTGGAGACTTTTATCCATTGGGATTAAAAAATATTTTCGTTGGAATATCATTGTTCATGAACAAGATCGCTATATCTGTTCAGAAATTATTGATAAAGCCTATCAACATATTGGGATAGATTTGGTCAAAGAACGAGTTACAGGAGATGTCACACCGATACATATAATGGATTCTAAGTTGATAAGTCTGGTACATTCCAAATACAAGATTGATAGTATAAGTGGATGAAGGGATTTAATCTAAACCAATTTTAAATTATACTGATAAATGTCATTACATTACCAGCCAAAAGTTTTGGTTGGCAGGAAACTTACGTTAATAGGAGAATAGATGAAGAAACAATTGCTTATACCACAGATTTTGTTTTCAGGTGTTATTAAGAAAGCAAAGAATGTAGAAAATAAAGATTCTAACTGGGAAATACCACTTGATACACTATTAGAACAAGTAAAAAAGCTTCCACCCATACTCAGTCAATTAAAACAAAAAGACAGAGCAATCTTTACCTGGTTTTTAGTTGATGATTCTATCGATAAAAGAGGTATGCTCAAAATCGAAAAGCAATTAGAAGCCTTCATTGAGGAATACATTGATGACTGGGAAGTCGAGGCGGTTTTGATACCCACTTCAGAGCATGCTGCATACGAGGATATTAGATTAGAAGTTGATATTCTGACCCATAAGCTGTTTAAGAGATTTCCTTTTGAACATTTTACACAGATAGTTGGTTTTGGTGATGTTGTACCATTCCAGGCTATTTTCCTTGAAGGCTTACAAAAATTTGGGGACAGGTATGCTAGTCTTTATTATGAGAATAACGAGCTGCATATCACTCATACAAATTCTGAACCAAATATACGAAATTGGGAAAGGGAATTTCGGGTATTTATTATGGATCATGATTACCAAACGGCTTTGGAACTGCTTCGCGATGTTGAACAGACAAAAGAAGTGTTAGGGGTTAAATATCTACTTCAAATGATGATTGATCGGTTTAATTTTGCATTTGAGGATGCATTTAACCATCTAATACAGGCCAGAGAAATGCTCTCCCACCCCTTATTAGAAGAGACGAGTGAAAAATTATCCCTACTATTATCTCAGGATAATAAAACGCGGGATATTAACCGTATAGTTGAATTATACCGACAATTGGATGTTTATATCGATATTGACGATACTACATCTTTTTTAATTCGGTTCTATAGGGCGCGTGAAGCTATTTTATATTACCTATTACATCATGCACAGGTAGTCCCCTCTCCCGTTCAAAGTAAGAAAAAATCAACCATCTATCAAGTAGTGGATGAACTTGAACATAAATATGACAATTGGGAAATTGATGGCATGTATGGTGCCTACTTTTACTTAAAAAGTCAAAACGTCGCCCAAACGTTAAATGTTCGAAATAAAAGTTTTATTGGACACTCACGAAAGGGTGTTGATAAGAAGCAACTTTGGCATTCCTACTTTGGAACATCCCATGCAACAATGGAAAGAGCAAAAAAGCGCTTTTTTATGGATACCTCTTTGCTATTCAGAGATTTGGGAAATCCACTTGACGAAAATATTATGGACATTAATCGAATGCTCATTCAGTTAGTTTCCACTATTCTCTTGAAAGGACAAAAGTAGAAATGAAGGGGCTCATTATATATCGTTGGATAACAGGGAATGATTTTTTACGTGTTATTCAAACCGTAATAAATACAGAAGAATTATGCAGGGATTTTGAAATCCTTATTTTTACCGATAAAGAAACGGATTTTCAAAAACAAGTGGAAGGATTAAATTTCAATTATATTGATTATTCCTTTACCCATTTGCTAGAACCGATAGAGGAGAGTGAAAATCTTACTATTAGAAAGAACCACATTGAGAATGTTATCAATAACATTGAAGATCGTTTTACGAAGGTTTATACATTCCTAACCGAAGGTAATCAAAGTTTTCAACATCTTTTATCACATGCACTGATGCAGCGTTTTCATCAAAAAGTTATCTTTCTAACGGGAAAAGGCGAAATGGCAGCTGAAAATCATGAATCGGAAGGTAAGGCACTTTCACAAAATCTTTATGAGCATATACACGAACTGGTTATTTCCGGAAACTTTACGGCTGCAAAAAAATTGATTACTTTCAATCATTTTAAAGACCAAAGGATTATTCATCTTCTTGATTTAGGGGAATATTTAAAAAGTTTACATATACCAAACCGTAACGGTACCATGTATTTCCAAATATTAAATGATGTACTAAAAACAATAAATGAAGAAAATGATCCAGAAGAAATAGAATATGTGGAACGAATCGAAGGTCTTTGGAAAAATGATCAAAAGGCATTCATTTTTTATCTACATAATTATGCGGATTTTTTATATAAGGAAAATGATTTAATCGATTTTATTGTTCTCTTTTATCGACTTGCAGAAGAAACACTTCTCTATTCGATTGGCTGGGATATTAATTGGAATACGAGTGATGAGCAGAGACAATTTTTTATACGCAAAAATGCATTGTATTCATTAAGAATACCTAGAACAGGAAACCTATCAAAACACTTCCATCGTTATATGAATGTATTAAAACAAGAAATTCGGTCTATTGAAGAAAGACAGCAGGTTAAGATTCGAAGGGATAAGTGTGTGGGCCTGGAACGTCTATCTGACCGCGATAAATATTTTGCTGAACTTTATCTATTCTTTAATAATAATAAATTGGAAGAATTTTTAGACCTGCGGCATGAGGGAGTAAGTGGCCATGGATTTGCTGATTTTACGAAGGAAGATTTTGAGAGAATACTTGGAGGATCACCTTTAGAAAAATTTAATCAAATCCTTACAATGCTTGAGTTAAATCCTGAGTTTTCTGTGTTTCGATTGGTGCAAAAGGCAATATTAGCATTGGTAGCATCCTATGAAATTGAACAATCCGAATTGGCTAAAAGTGAAGAAGAAGCTATTAATTATTAACTAACATTACAAACAAATACTGAAAGATGAAAAAAAGAACAGACTTTTTTCGAAAGTCTGTTCTTCTAGTTTAATGCTGTTTTTAAGGCTTCGATGGCTGACATAACCCTTTGATTATTTTCTATCGTGTTCTTATGATTTCTTGCATGAAGCAGGACAGGTCGAATAGATTCAACAGATCGGCCGAATTCATTCATCCAATCATACCGAGGTACCATCCAGGTATGAAAATGATGGGTAGTATCTTCGTTGTAAAAGTAATAAACATACTCAATTCCTAAAACTCTACGCTGAGCCTCTCTAATTCTCGTCATAACATTTATGTAATCCAATCTTTCTTCGTCTGTAAGTTCATCTAAGCATTTTACATGTCTTTTTGATGCAAGGATGACCAGCCCTTCAATTGGGTAAGCAACATCTTGATGAGCGTGGAAATATTCAGTTTCAAGAATAACGCCGCCATCCGGCTCAATCAATCCACTAGTTAAGGCACAACTTAAACATTCGACTTCTACAGTTTTCCCACTTGATAATGTTAACTTTCTCATCCCTATTCCCCCTCAAAAGTATCCTGAATTATCTTACAACATCATACGAAAAAAGAATAGTTTAAACACTAAATGCAGAATCTAACACTAAAAAAAGCGGTGGGATTGTATGATTTTTGGCTGTCATGTAAGTATTAGGAACGGTTATTCAGGTGCGGCAAAACGCGCTGCTTCTTACGGCGCTTCTGCTTTTCAATATTTTCCTAAAAACCCACGAAGTCTTTCGGTAAAGGATTTTGACCGCGGTGATGCTGCGAGTTGTAAAGAGTTTTGCCAGGAGTATGGTATTGTTTCGGTGGCTCATACTCCATACTCAACGAGTCTATCTCCTTCCGAGGATAAAAAGGAATTAACGATTGCATCGTTATTAAATGATCTAGAAATTGCAGACGCCTGCGGTTCGATTGGTGTGGTTGTCCATTTCGGCAGTCAAATCAGCAAAACTGACCCACTCGCTAGTTATCATCTAATGCTTGAAATGCTTAATGCAGTCCTAAGTCAATGGGACGGCGAATGTTTGCTATTAATCGAAAATAACGCTGGTACAAAAGGGGCTCTTGGAACAACTTTTGAAGAATTAGTCCAGATTAGACATTTGGCTGATTATCCAGAGAAAATCGGGTTTTGCCTCGACACTTGTCATATGTTCGCAAGTGGACTTTGGAATGGAGAAAATACAGAAGAATTTTTTACCCAAGGTCAAGAACTTGCTTACTTTGAACATCTAAAAATCATTCACCTCAATAATTCAAAATATCCAACGTGTTCGAAGAAGGATCGTCATGCAAACATCTTCCAAAATGGTCTAATCAAAGAGGAATCTTTAAAAGGTATCGTCACGTCGCCGATCGTAAAACATATCCCATTTGTGTTAGAAACACCTGATGATGAAGGCATTACCCATAAGGAAGAAATCGAACAGCTCTATGAAAAATGGAGATAGTTTAATTTTACCAATGAATATATAATTAAAGGTAAAAGTAAACATATTGGCAGGGATAGATGATGAAACAAATGAAAAAAGGACAAATTTTATCTGAACGTTTTGAGGTGGCCTTTAATCAAGTGCACGATGCCATGAAGGATATTGTCAAAATTAATGATGATAGATTTGTAGTATTAGTCAAGGTTGGCGCGAAGAAATATCAAGTCATTGAAACATTTAAAAAGGATTTAGAGCAATATGCAAAACTGCGAAACGCTATTGTCCATGAAAAAATGGAAGTCGGATATTATATCGCTGAACCGAATGCGAAAGTGGTCGAGCATATTGAGAAAATCGCGAATGTGTTTAATCGCCCTATTTATGCTTTATCGATTGCAACCAAGAAAGTCCTCTACTTTGATTATAATGACAGCATTCTTAAGGTGACAGAAGCAATTCGTCAGTATAACTATTCGAAATTTCCGATATATAAGAACAAAGAATTCATTGGACTGTTAACAGCAGGATCCATTGTAAAATGGATGGCACAGAATATGGTGAGCAGTTCTGTAAATTTAGCTGATACACATATTTTTGATATTATGAAATACGAAAAAGATCACCCGATTGAATTTGTGGCGAAAAGCACAAATATATTTGATGTAGAAACTATTTTTGGTAAATCACATAAAGTGAAGAAGAAGTTAGAAGCTTTGATAATTACTGAGAACGGAAAAAAAGACGAGGTTCCACTTGGTATTATTACACCTTGGGACTTAATTGATATTGACTATGCTGTGGATTAATAAAGAGAGGAGCATACCGAATTAGGTATGCTCCTCTCTTTATTGTCCAGCTACAGCGCCTAGGGGCTCTCAGGTCTAAGCCAATCCGTCAAGAAGGTAAAAAGCAACCTTCTCGCCGGTTGGTCTTATGCCTGTCGCCCCTGGGAAAAAATGAACTGCTTTTTTCCTTGGACAAGGCGCTTCCGCTTTTCCTATTATGGCATATCATCAAAGTTAAATTCACTCAATTGGTCCATATGGCTGGCAATCATTGCGATGATGGTGCTTGCTTCTTCTTTGCTGAAAATGAAATGGGATTCGTCTTTAATTAGTTCATCATCGGTTGTCCAAATTCGGTTAATTCGTTTCAGGACACCGTCACCTGTTTCCGGAACAACCCCAAATTGATAAGTCACTTCGACTTCATCTTCATGCTTGAAAGCAGTTACCTCAGGAGTATTCCATTCCACATCGATTTCTTCAAAAATATCATCATCATTAACCTGCTCAGCCTCATAATACTCGACACCATCGTCATCGGCCATTTCATAACAGTCTTCACTGTCTTCATACACATCGTCTGACATTAAGTAGACACCATCATCACTGTAATGATCATCATCATTCATATAATCATGAAGACTAGCGTGTACTTCATCGATTATTTCTTCTATGTCCGAAAGGATGACTTTAGCAGTATGCCCACTGTCAACATCAAAGGTATCGATGTAAAATTCTTCGTTCCCAGGATCAAAGAACAATGTGCAAAAATAGTCTCTATCGACATCTTTGGTATTAACATCTTCTGTTTCTACAAAAAACTCGATCCTCGGGTGTTTGGCAGCTCTTTCAATTGACATTTGACCGACCTGATCATATTCTTCACAAATCGATTCCAGGTGATCTTGAAGCTCGCCACAAACTCTGTCAAACCATTCTAACGACATTAACATCCCATCCTTTCAAGGGTAATCGAAGTTATTATCTCCAACATGGTTGTAAATATGTTTATTCCATGCATTTTTGTAAAAACATGGATTTTTCTGTCTTCTTGAATGGGTAAAATGATATAATGTGACCAACAATGTGAACTGTGATGGAGGGGTACCATGAATTCGTTAGTTAATAAGCTAAACCAAATCTGTACTCAATTTCTTATAAAAGAGAAAATTGTTATCGTGGATTCCTTTGAAATCGGAGAACAAATCAACGAAGCTTTTATCAAAGCAGGCTATCGCGGGATCAATCTAAAGTTTAAGACTTTACATAATCTGGCTATGAATTTAGCGGAATTGAATAGTGAACATCCAATAAAAGTACTAGATGGGACTGTCGGCGTCCATTTTACATACACGATTCTGAAGGAATTAAAGAATCAAGGGAAACTCACTTATTTTTCAGGTATGGAGATTACTCCATCTTTTAGTCATGCTATATATTCGACCATTCAGACCCTAAGGCTTGCAGGTTACAATGCGGAAACTCTAAAAAAAGAGGCTTTCTTAGCGTCTGAAAAAGCGGATGATTTAGTTGAGATTCTATCTGAATACGAAAACTTACTTGTTGCCAATCAGTTTACCGATATAGCATCAATCCTCACAACTGCCATTGAATTTGCACAAAGGAATGAAAAGGCGGTCTTTATCCTACAATCCAATTTGCATCTAAGTCATCTTGAAGAACAGTTTCTAAGTAAGATTTTACCCGAAGGTTCATTCAAACTTCCTCTTGCACCTGTTTTAGGGGTAAATATTCCTGAGAGACCTAGCTTATCTTCGATATCCTGGGGAGAGCCAACACCGTTAAGCTACCTTTATCAATTTGATGAAGCAGGCGATAAATATGAAGGTTTAGAGATCTTCACCTCAAAAACCGAGGAACTCGAAGTAAAACATGTATTCGAAAAAATAAAAGCCTCAAAAGCACCACTTGATGATTGTGTTGTTTACTATACAAATGCTGATTCTTACATAACACCATTTTTCCACTTGGCACAAAAACTTAATATTCCAATTACATTTGGAGATGGGTTACCAGTCTCATTTAGCCGGCCAGGGCGGTTGGTGTCCGGATTGATCTCTTGGATTCAGTCAAATTATAGTGTTCAAACCTTTATTGGTTTACTTAATGAAGGGTTAATTGATCTCGGTGAAGATACACCCTCAAAATCGAAGATCAGCAGAGTGCTTCGAGAGTTACAGATTGGTTGGTCGCAGAATCGTTACAATTCAATACTTGAAAAGGAAATGGAACGATTAAAGGAAAGTGAGAGTCCTTCTATTGAAATCATGTGGTTACATCAATGGTTTTCGAAGATTTTTAAAAAGCTTCCAGAATTCAATGAATCCATAAATTTTAAAAAATGTTTAGCGGCTATTGCCTATTTTATAAAGAATTATAGTAAAAGCAGTTCGTCACTCGATGAAGTTTCAAAAGCTACCCTTTTGGAAATAATCAAAAAAATCGTTCCCTATAGTGATGAGGAACTTTCAATGCATGTTTTGTTTGAAAAAATCAATGACTTGCTGCTCTCAATCAGGGTAAATCAGTCACGTCCAAAACCAGGACATCTCCATGTTACTTCTTATAAAAGAGGTGTATACAACAGTACGGCAAATGTATTTTTCGTTGGACTTGATAATCGGAAGTTTCCAGGAAATTCGGGAGAGGATCCATTGCTGCTTGATACTGAGCGTATTGCACTAGGAAACAAGTTGCCTTTACTTCGTGATAGGGGTATGGAAAATACATATATGCTTCTGCAAGCTCTAGCGCATTCAACAGGTTCTGTTACAGTAAGCTATTGTGATTTTTCCATTCATGATAATCGAGTAGTAAATCCTGCATATGTAATCTTACAATGCTATCGGATGGTTAGTGGCAATAAAGACGCAGAATTCAAAGACTTAAAATCATATTCCTCTAAGCTTACTGCGAGTGAGATCTTTGAGGATAAAGATTATTGGAATGAAAAGTTAGTACAGGATATTCCAACAAAACTTAACCAAGGAATTCTAAATCATTTTAAAAATGTGAAAGAAGGTCTTTCAGCGGAAATCGCTCGTTATTCCGAAAGCTATTCCGAATTTGATGGATTCATACAAATTGAAGCAGACCATGATCCAAGTACCAATCAGGAAAAGAAAATGAGCGCTGGAAAACTTGAGACACTTGCTAGATGCCCGTATTCTTACTTCCTCAAAGAGGTATTAAGGGTGAGGCCAATCGAAGAGGTTTCGTATGATGCGAATAAATGGCTGGACCCGGCAACCCGTGGAAGTCTGCTTCACAGCATTTTTGAAAGGTTTTATAAGGAAATTACACAACAAAACGTTAAACCCACCTACGCCTTACATTACGATAATATCATGGCCATTGCGGTAAACCTGATCGAAAAAGAAAAAGAAATACTGCCACCGCCGAATGACCGCATTTTTAAGCGGGAAGTAAATGATATCTTGGTTTGCTGCGATATCTTCCTTAAGGAAGAAGAGATTCATGGCGAGAACTATCGACCGCTTCATTTCGAATATTCATTTGGAATCGGAGATACTGATCCAGCGATTATTACTCTTCCATCAGGAGAAGTGAAGGTTTCAGGGATTATTGACCGTGTTGATCAATCCCTTGATGGCAGGTACCATATTATTGACTATAAAACTGGAAGTACCTATGGCTATGAGAAAAATAAAGCCTTTAAAGGCGGACGTCAGCTGCAGCATATGATTTATGCGTTAGCGATTGAGCAGCATTTAAATCTTGGTGAGGGTGCTGTAGAGGAAAGTTCATATTACTTTCCGACTATGAAGGGATTGGCCCAGCGATTTACGAGGAAGCAGGATGTTACATTACGAGCGAATGGTTTAGATATTTTGGAAAAGTTAATTGATGTCATTAAAAATGGACATTTTGAAATGACAGACGATGAAAATGATTGTAAGTTTTGTGAATACAAGTTGGTTTGCCGTCGCCACTTTTATGATAAAGATGCCCTTGAGCGAAAGCAGTCCAATCAAAAGCTAAAAGGGGTTCGTGCATATGACTAATCAGATTATCGATCAGGCTGCAAGGGATAAAATTAAATTAGAGTTGCATACGAATTTCTTAGTCGAAGCGGGTGCAGGATCTGGTAAAACAACCAGTCTCGTTGACCGTATGGTAAACCTAATTATCACTGGTACAGCAGAAATTCAAGAGATTGTTGCGATTACCTTTACACGAAAAGCAGCCGACGAATTAAAGATGCGCTTCCAATCGAAATTAGAAGCAGCGTGGAAAAAGGAAAGTGATCTTGATCTCAAGTTCCGGTTAGCTGAGGCACTTCAAAATAGTGAACGCTGTTTTCTAGGTACGGTCCATTCCTTTTGTGCCAAGTTACTTCGCGAACGGCCAATAGAAACTCATTTGGATTTAACCTTTAAGGAACTAGAAGAGACAGATGATTTGGAGCTTTTGGAGGAAGCGTGGCAGAAGTTTTTAAAGGACGTAATGGATGAAAAGCCACATCTTTTTGACCAGGTCAATGATTTAGGGATAAGTGTTGATCAGATTTTTCCATGGGTAGAAAAACTAAAGGAATATTCGGATGTTGCGTGGATAACAGAATCTGTCCCCAAACCTAGTTTATCCGTTGAGTTTACTAGGTTTATGAACCTGCTCAAAGAAGCCGAGAAAGCTTTTCCAGTGGAAGAGCCACCAAGTGGTTATGATAAATTACAAAAACCAATTATCATGGCCATTCAAAAAGAGAGATTGATGGATGTCACCAAAGAAAAGAATATCATTAGTATCTTTGAACTGTTTAATAAAAACGTAAAGCCAACCTTAAAAAACTGGCACTCAAAGGAAGACGCAAAGTTTTATGAAGAGAAAATCACTTCATTTTTCGAAGTATCAATTAAGCCTTTGATTCAAGCTTGGAAGGAATATTGCCATCCACAAATAGTGAGATTCATCCAAGAAGCTTTATCGGTCTATGAAACCCTCAAAAAGGAGCGTTCATTACTAAATTTCCAAGATTTAATGATGCACACCTCTCAATTGTTAAAGAAAAACCTTGAAGTCAGAAGGTATTTTCAAGAAAAGTATCGCTTTTTACTCGTGGATGAATATCAGGATACAGACCCGATTCAGGCTGAGATTATGTTTTACCTAACAAGTGAGAATCCTGATGAACAAGTATGGACAAGGTGCAGACCAAGAGCAGGTTCACTGTTCGTTGTCGGTGATCCCAAACAAGCCATTTATCGATTCCGGCGAGCGGATATTGACACGTACAACCGAGTGAAACAGTTAATGGAAGAACATGGAGGCGAAGTACTACAGCTCATCACGAATTTTAGATCTGTAGATACTGTAACGGAAGAGTTTAATACGGTATTTGAAAAGCATTTGCCAGCAGTCGAAACGCTTCATCAAGCGGCCTATCGTCCTTTGAAAGCACACCACATCGATGAAGGGGGAGAATTTACGGGTATCAAACGTTTATCTGTTCCTGCAGATTACAGTAAGAAAGAGGATGTAATCCTGACGGACGCGGAAAACATTTCACTCACTATTCAATCACTGATCAAGAAAGGATATCGCGCAAAGGACTTTATGGTATTGACCAGATACAATGATGGCGTTTCGGTATATGCAAATAGGATAGAAGAAAGCGGAATTCCAGTTAGTATCTCGGGAGAGGTAGTTCTAGGTGAAACGCGAGAATTTCAAGATTTATGGATTTTACTGAATTCCTTTTTAGATCCAACAGATGAAGTGGGTTTTGTTGCGGTACTGCGCGGGATATTCTTCGGAATCAGCGATCAAGATTTATATGAATGGAAAAAGAAAAAAGGCAGGTTTTCTATTTATAGTAGCATTCCAGAAGATATTTCCCCGATGACGAAGGAAAAATTTAACCATACGTTAACGATATTAAAGTTATGTAAACAGAAAATACGACAGTTATCTCCTACAGCCGCCATTGATTTTGTAATGGAGACAGTTGGCTTTTTTCCATTGCTGCTAAAGAATGGACGTGGGAAACGCACCTACAAAAATATGCTGCAAATGATGGAATCTCTCCGTAAACAGGAGGCAGCGGGAAATACCAACTATAAGCAAATAATGGATTCTCTAACAAAGCTGCTTTTTGAAAAATCAACTGTTGCGAATATGGAAGAAGAGGCAGATGCGGTTCGGGTAATGAATGTTCACAAAGCTAAAGGACTAGAGGCACCGATTGTCTTCTTAGCCCACCCTGCCAAACGGGTGAATCCAGAGTCCTTCTTATCACAGCATATTAAACGAGAAGACTATTCCTCAAAAGGATATTTTACCTTTACCATAAAGAATGGCTTTCAAGAAAAGGAAATCGCCGTCCCACTTAATTGGGAGGCATATAAAGCGGAGGAACTGATCTACCTTACAGAAGAGGAACTTCGGATTACGTATGTTGCCGCTACCCGTGCAGAAAAAGCTCTTGTTATCAGTGCGAACGGAAACAATAAGAAAAATCCTTGGAATGTTCTTTTTGAAATGGAAAACATCGAGGAATTGGAGATACCTGAAATGGAGAGAGTCGAAACTATCGAAGCCAATGAAGTTACATTCGCCGAGTATCAGGCAAAAACACTTAGTAAACTTGCGTGGCTGGAGCAAAGCAAAGTGGAATCCTTTGAACGCTGGACGCCAACAAGGGATAAGGATTTTACCGATGTTTTCGATATTGAACGAGAAGGTGGCGGTGGAAAAGAGTGGGGCACTCTTATTCATGATGTTTTTGAAAAGGCGGTTCAAGGTCATGATGTTCAAAAGTACATCAAAGTTGCATTAAATAAACAGGATATTCCAGCTTCAAGAGAAGATGAGGTTTTAAATTATCTTACCAACCTTCGTTCTTCTAAGCTATGGGATGAATTACAGACAGCAGATGAAGTCATAACAGAGGTTCCTTTCTCGTTAAAAGTAGAAAAGAAAGATCCCCTTTATGGCGAAATAACAAAGAACCCAGAAGGTCAACATCCTTATTATGTAAAAGGGATTATCGATCTCATCTACAAAAAAGATGGTGAATGGAAGATTGTAGATTACAAAACCGACCGTGCAAAAAGGAAGGAAGATTATGAAAAACTTCAAGCTTTTTATCGTCCACAACTTACCTTCTATAAACAGGCATGGGAAGAAATAACAAAGGAAAAAGTAAAAAGTGAAAGTTTATATTTCCTTGAAAACAATCAGTTGGTGAATTATTAAAAAGAAAAATTCCTCATTTTTAAAATGGGGAATTTTTTTGATAATCGACCTCGAACTGTTCAATTCTTTCCCTTACAAAGTCTGGAACGGGGCATGGTACCATCGTTTCATGGTCAACGCTCACATAAATAATCTCAGCGAGGAGAACCGGCTCCATTTCATCTTCTCTCGTAATCATAAAATTCATCGTCATGCTTTTGTTGCCGACTCTTTCCATCCTGCACCAAATGGTGAGCCAATCATTTAAGTATGCTGAACGTTTATACTGGATTGTTGATTTTGCTAGAACAAAATCAAACACTTCATCGTGCTGAAGCAGCTGCTGGAAATATTCTGTGACGGCAACATCAATATACGTTAAATAATGAGAGTTAAAAACGATTTTCTGCCCATCAATTTCCGAATAGCGCACCTTTAATCGATGTGAGAAACGATAATCTACCATTCCAAACTCCTTTCTTTATTGCACTAAAGCATATTCTTCTTCAGCTACCTGTTTAACCTTATCAACGAACTTTACAACGGCTTTATCGCTGGCGAACCATAAAAATAATTTAAAGATGGCTTTTAATGGTTTATTTGTCGTTGTGTATTTAAACACCGTTTTATGTTCATTTATTCTTGTTAATTCATAGCCAGCCGTAATTTCAAAATAGTTGGCTAAGTTAAAACCAACCTTCATTTTTTTGTGACCTGGATTATTCAAATATTCTAGTGTTACAACATCATATTCCTCAACCCGTTTTCCTTCTTTATACTGCTGACGATAAATACTCCCAACACCTTCTTCGGTCACTTTCACGGGAGTATTGCCAACAACCTGCGGCATAATTTTTTGCATGTTTTCTAATGACCCATCAAATAATCCCCAGATTTTTTCAATTGGAGCGTCAATTTCAATTTCTTTCGTCCATTCTTTCAATATAAAACACCTCTCCTATATAATTATTTTTAATTTTCCGAAAAAATAACAGGTAGATACAATATTCTATTTTTAACTTGAAAATCCTTTATATTGTACCAAACTCTGGGTAGTATTAATTTTAGTTTCTAAGTTTAATAGGTTGATTTCTCATAACAATAATTGGAAAATAGAAAAATAAACGAATCTAAGAAGGGATTGGATTAAAATTTGGGTACTTCTCTAGATCATTCAATAGAAAAACCTGGAACCTTAACACGTTCCAAACGGTTATGGATAGCCATGGTGCTAGGTTCTTTAGCGGCTTTTGCCCCGTTATCCATTGATATGTATTTACCCGCGTTACCGATATTAGCTGATTACTTTCAAACCAGCCCGTCATTTATTCAGCTAAGTTTAACGTTTTTCCTGCTTGGATTATCTATTGGGCAGCTGTTTACGGGGCCAATAAGTGATATTCGTGGAAGACGGAAACCACTTTTAATTGGTTTGATAATCTATTTTGTTGTTTCTTTATTGTGCGTGGTTAGTCCTTCTGTTTGGACCTTCATTTTGTTACGGTTTATTCAAGGACTGGCGGGTTCAGTGGGGACGGTGATCTCAAGGGCGATTGTACGAGATTTATATACTGGTAGCGAATTAACCAAATTCTTTGCTCTTCTCTCCCTTGTAAACGGGGCAGCACCCATATTAGCTCCAATTGCTGGTGCTCAGTTCCTAAGATTTGTCCCGTGGCAAGGGATATTTATTATCCTAGGTTTAATCGGTTTTATTATGTTTATTGTTGTTCTTTTTGGCTTATCAGAAACACTTCCTGAGAATAGGAGGTTACGAGGTGGTCTCAAAAACACCCTTCTGACCTTTCGGAATCTCATTTTTGATCGTAGTTTCATTGGGTATGCCATCTCTCAAGGACTCGTTTTTGCCGCAATGTTTGCTTACATTTCAGGTTCTCCCTTTGTGGTGCAAAGCATTTACGGTGCTTCGGCACAAATGTTCAGTCTTATTTTTGCAATAAATGGACTGGGTATTATGATAGCCAGCCAAATTACTGGTAGATTAGCAGGCAGGGTACAGGAGTCAAAGCTTTTAATCTTCGGATTGGGGATGTCTTTATTTGGAGGAATGATTCTGCTGATTCTTCTGCTGTTACAAGCAAAGCTGTGGTTAATTTGTGTTCCATTATTTTTGGTTGTCGCTAGCGTTGGAGTCGTTAATACAGCTGGATTCTCGCTTGCCATGCAAAAGCAGGGTAAAAATGCAGGCAGTGCCTCTGCGCTCCTTGGTGTAATATCATTTGCATTTGGCGGTGTAGCTTCTCCTTTAGTTGGAATAGGAGGAGAAGAATCGGCAATCCCAATGGGACTGGTCATCGCATGCGCCACCATTGCTGCGGTACTTTCATATGTTTTCCTTGTGTTAAGAAAAACAAGTCAAAATCTTGGATAAATAGCAAATACCCTTTCAAAGATTGGAAGGGTATTTTTTTTATTATTGAAACTCTTTCTAAAAAAACGAGTTCACTATGAACAAAGGGGAAACAAAAAAGAGAAGTGGGTATTGGCTAGCGAAGGAAAATTCAACCATTTATTTTGTAAGCATGATTTTTAAAATTTTTTCAATCCTGTGCTACTATTAGATGGAATCGTAGAAAATGAGGTGTTTATATGAAAATTGAAGTATGGTCTGATTTTGTCTGTCCATTTTGTTATATAGGAAAGCGTCGTTTAGAGGAGGCACTCTCTCAATTCCCACATAGAAACAGTGTTGAAGTAGAATTCAAAAGCTTTGAACTAGATCCTAATTCTCCTGCATATAGTGGCAAAAGCATTCATGAAGCATTAGCTTCAAAATATGGGATGAGTATTGAACAAGCAAAGCAAGCGAATCAAAATGTTGGTCAGCAAGCTGCTACTGTTGGGTTAAAGTTTAATTTTGAAGATATGAAGCCAACTAATACGTTTAAGGCTCATCGCTTGGCAAAGTATGCAAAAACACTAGGAAAAGAAGCGGTTATTACAGAAAAACTACTTTATGCTTATTTTACTGAATCTAAGAATTTAGGCGACCTAGAAACTTTAGCGGATATTGCCGAAGCATCAGGGCTTGAACGTCAAGAGTCATTAAAGGTCCTTGAAGATGAAAAAGCATATGCGAATGATGTCCGAATCGATCAATCGATTGCACAGCAATATCAAATTACCGGTGTACCGTTTTTTATTGTGAACCAAAAATATGCCATCTCTGGCGCACAGCCAACCTCAACCTTTGCGGGAGCACTGCAAAAAGTATGGGAAGAAGAAAATCCGGCTCCCGTTCTCCAGGATTTATCAACAGTAAGTGCAGAAGATGCAAGCTGTGTAGATGGCAACTGTGTTATTCCAGAAAGAAAAGAATAGTTCTTTTGAAAGAACTGCATCTATTTGGTGCAGTTTTTTAATATTATCAGGCTTTTGAATAAGTTGCCATCACAATGAAATAATAGTCGTAAACAAGCTAAGGAGCAAACACCTATGAACGTATTAGTGGTTGGAGCTAATGGGCAGGTTGGTAAACTTTTGGTTAACCAACTTAGAGACAGTAAGGAACATACAGTCAAAGCGATGGTCAGAAGAGAAGAACAGGCGGACGCTTTTAAAAAGCTTGATGTAGAAGTTGCAGTTACCTGTTTAGAGCAAAGTGTAGAAGATATTGCTCAAGCAGCAAGAGGCTGCAATGCCATTGTGTTCACAGCTGGATCGGGACGGCATACTGGATATGATAAAACATTGTTAATTGATCTAGATGGTGCCGTGAAGACAATCGAGGCTGCAGAAATAGTGGGAATTAAGCGCTTTATTATGATTAGTGCAATTCAGGCACACAGAAGAGAGAACTGGCATGAGAAAATGCTTCCCTATTATGCGGCCAAATATTATGCAGACAAAATGCTTGAACAAAGTGAACTAACATACACGATTATCCGTCCCGGTGGTTTAGTGAGTGAGCAAGGAACAGGTCTGGTTTCTGCTGCGGTTGACATTCCCAGTGGGAAGATACCACGTGAAGATGTGGCGAGAACGATCATACAATCACTAACCGAAGAAAATACATATTACCAGTCATTTGACCTCGTTTCTGGTGAAGTTCCCATTACGAAGGCTCTAAAAATACTTTAAAAAAGTCATTGATATCGAGATATCAGCTATAAAGAATGATATTGGTGTTAATCGGAATATTTCAGCATAAATTCAATTATATACACGAACCACTAAAAAGCATTTGGGTTGTCTCAAATGCTTTTTTTCGTTGAAAAAAGGTTTTAATTTTACCCGTGAAAAATATAGTAGGTAGAAGATGATGTCCCATCTTGAAACTTTTCCTTAGCATATCCGTACAATTATCTAGGCTATTATTATAACATGGAGGGTATTATGGATTTATGGATTAAAGAGTTCATTGGACAATTTGGCTACTGGGGGGTGTTTCTCCTCATTGCACTTGAAAATATATTCCCTCCGATTCCATCCGAAGTAATTCTTACTTTTGGAGGCTATATGACATCTCAAACCAATCTGACCGTTCCAGGTGTTGTGGCATCTTCAACGTTAGGTTCCGTGTTCGGTGCAGTCCTCCTCTACCAACTCGGCGCCATATTAAATGTAAACAAATTAGAAGTTGTGATTGAACGGTATGGACGATTCCTTCGTCTAACAAAGAAGGATCTCTATCGAGCAGACGAATGGTTTGAAAAATATGGAATCTGGACAGTCTTTTTCTGTCGCTTCATTCCGCTTATTCGCAGTCTGATTTCAATCCCTGCAGGAATAGCAAAAATGAACTTCTGGCTGTTCATCAGTTTTACAACGTTAGGCACAATCATTTGGAATACAGTGTTGATCAACCTAGGAGCACGAGTGGGAGAAAATTGGGAAGTCATCGTTGATAGGATGGACCAATATTCAAATTATTTATATCTGTTCTTAATCATTTTCATTATCGTATTGATAGGATGGCAGAGAAAAAGAAGATACTAGGATAAACTAAGGGAAAATCTGAAAGAAATTTCTAAAGTAATCTTTATTTCAGTGGAGAGGGTTTTGGCCATGAATATTACGTCTATATTACTAGGCTTACTTCTTATCTTAAATATCATGTTGGCCCTCATTGTTATTTTTCAAGAAAGAAGGGACGTTGGTTCCACGTGGGCCTGGCTGCTAGTATTATTTTTTATCCCTATTCTTGGATTTGTTATGTATCTATTGTTAGGACAAAATCTAAGTCGAAAACGACTTTTTCAATGGGATGATCTCAAAAAAACAGGATTTGAAAAAGCATTGGAAACCCAATTGACCAAACTTCGTTTGAATCAATTCTATTATCGCAATAATGTAACAAAGGATAACCATGATTTAATTTATATGCATATGATTAATAATCAAGCTATCTTAACTGAGGATAATGCTGTTGAAATTTTTGCAGACGGTAAGGAAAAATTTGATCAGTTATTTAAGGATATAAAAGCGGCTAGGAATTATATTCATATCCAATATTACATTATTAAAAATGATAATCTCGGCAAAAAATTAATCGAGGCTTTGACTGTCAAAGCAAAGCAAGGAGTAAAGGTACGTATTCTGTATGACGAATTAGGTTCCCGAAGCCTGCCGAAAAGATCATTTAGAGAATTTCGGAAAGCAGGAGGACAAGTGGAGGTCTTTTTCCCATCTAAATTTAGGTTTATAAATCTAAGGATGAACTATCGGAATCACCGAAAACTAGTTATTATCGATGGGAAGATTGGCTATGTTGGCGGTTTTAATGTTGGTGATGAATATTTAGGGCTTAATAAGAAATTTGGCTACTGGCGTGATACCCATTTACGGATTCAAGGAACGGCTGTTTATGCACTCCAGACCCGTTTTATCCTGGATTGGAATCAAGCCTCAGATGACCAAGATGTTGACTACGTTCCTAATCTTTACCCTGAAGATATTTCTCACGGTAAAATCGGAATCCAAATCGTAACAAGTGGTCCTGATTCTGAATTTCAACAAATTAAGAATGGCTATATAAAAATGATTATGTCCGCAAAAAAATCGATTTATATCCAAACTCCTTACTTTATACCAGATGCAAGTTTGTTGGATGTACTAAGAATAGCCTGCTTGTCTGGAGTCGAGGTCAATATTATGATTCCGGATAAACCAGATCACTTATTTGTGTATTGGGCAACACTCTCGCATGTTAGTGAATTATTAAAAGTAGGAGCAAAGGTCTACATTTATAAAAATGGTTTTATTCACGCTAAAATGCTCGTTGTCGATGAAGAAATATCTTCTGTTGGTACTGCGAACATTGACTATCGAAGTTTTAAACTCAATTTTGAAGTGAATGCCTTTTTATATGATGAAGGAATTTCAAGAAATCTTACGGAAATATTTAAAGAGGATATTAAGGTATCGATGTTACTTACATTTGAATGCTACCAAAAACGTTCTTTAGAAGTTCGTCTTAAAGAATCGGTATCAAGATTACTTTCACCGATTTTATAAAGATATTTTTGTTTTTTTCAAAAAAGGTGTAAAATGAAAGTAGGAAAACTACTTCTTGTTCGACCTGCTTTTTTCCTAATCTATTTGGAAGAAGATGAGGGTAATGAACAAATCAAAGGTATTATCCTACAGTACAGGCACTCTATTACTATTGGTTGGGATTGCGGCTGTTGGCGTTGGAGTGGGATTAGTGATTGAACCAAGTGGAGATTGAATTGGATTGCCTCTTGAACTTCTAAAAAACTCTCCATTTGCCGACTTTTTAATCCCAGGATTTATATTAATTGTCATCAACGGTTTCGGAAGCTTGATTGGAGCATTATTGGCATTCTTGAATAATCGTTTTGCAGGTTTCACAACCATGATTCTTGGGATTGCCATGATCATCTGGATTATCGCCCAAGTGATTTGGATTGGTTGGGAAAGTGTACTTCAGCCGATCTTTCTAGGAGTAGGACTCGTTGAACTTGCATTTGGATTTTTGTTAACCGACCGAACGTTAGAGCATGGAATGTTTAATCGTCATCTTCATCCACATGCTCATTGAGAAAAATAGCCTATCCCTTAGGGGGTAGGCTATTTTTTATGGGAACAATAAGATAATAGTAATCAGATTAAAAGTATTTAAAAATAAAATAGTAAAATTTTCATAAAACTATTGCTAATGTTCTGATTATTTGTATAATTCAATTATAGGCTACTGTCGACAGTAGTCAGACTACAGTCGTCGGAATGGAGAGATAGTAATGATTCAAGTGAAAAAATCAAATCCCTTATATGAGCAAATTTACGAGAATATCAAAGAATCCATCATAAAAGGTGATTTTAAATCTGGAGAAAGAATTGTGGATGGTTGGATTGCAGAAAAACTGGGTGTAAGCAGGAGTCCTGTTAGGGAGGCATTTCGTAAACTTGAACAAGATGGCCTCCTAGTGAATCAGGATGGCACAACTCTTGTATATAAACCAAATGTAGAAGATTTGATTGATCTCTTTGAGGTTCGAGCAGGATTGGAAGGAATGGCAATATTCCTGGCTACAAAAAAGATAACGGATGAAGAACTACAAGAGCTTGAGGAATCACTTGTACGCGTAAAAAAAGCAATAGAAGAAAGAAATACTGCGGAAGTTATTAAATTAAACACCTTTTTCCATGGTTCAATTGTAAAAATTAGCGGAAACAGCAGACTGCAAGAAATGATGGGGAAGATAAACAATTTAATCCTCCTTTATAGAAATAACTTTTTTGCAAAATATTATGGCGATGATGTTTTTATTGAGGAACATTATGATTTATTTAATGCGTTAAAGTCTGGAAATGCAGAGGCTGCTTCTGAAAAAATGAGACTGCATATCCTTAATGATTTGGAACAATTAAAAGAGAAGTTAAAACATCACCAAGAAGAATAACCTATATGTTTAGAAGGGAGTAAGAGGATGACGGCAATATGGGAAAAATATCTTGATGTACGAGATTTAAAAAACTATTCTACCAGTGGATTCGGAAAGAAATACGGTATCGGTAAAAATCCAGCGCTAATTATTGTCGATGTTACATATGGGTTCACTGGTGAAAAAGCGGAACCGATTGAAGAATCAATCAAAAAGTATCCTGCAAGCTGTGGTGTTGCAAGCTGGGAATCGATTAAACATATTCAACGTTTATTGATGGCTGCTCGGGATATAGGAATTCCTGTTTACTATACCATCATTGAAGGATATAAAGATTCTTCAAACGAACGGGTTGCTGTTAAGGGGAATCTGTTTTCCCATCCTACTTTACTAGAAGGGGAGAAAGGTACATGGGTAGTTAACGAACTTAAGCCTATTCCCGGTGAAATTGTCTTATCAAAAAAGAAACCAAGTGCTTTTTTTGGCACCCCACTGGTTACCCATTTAATGGCAGATAAAGTTGATAGTGTGATCGTAACAGGATGTACAACGAGCGGATGTATCCGAAGTACAGTTGTCGATGCATTTTCATATAACTACCAAGTGATTGTACCGGAGGAATGTGTATTTGATCGGAGTATTACCTCGCATGCTATTAATCTCTTTGATATGCAGCAGAAATATGCAGATGTGGTAAAAACAGAAGATGTAATTAAGGAGTTGAAATTACTTTCTCTAGTTAAATGATATTTTCAAAGATAAACGACTAAAGAAAAAGGATGTGTAAATTGTGACGAAGAATTATCGAATCGGTCTCATCGTTCCAAGCTCAAATACAACCATGGAAACAGAAATACCTGCTATGTTGCAATCGAGAAAGAATCAAAGCGAAACATTTACCTTTCACTCAAGCAGAATGAGAATGTTGCATGTGACAAAGGAAGAGTTAGCCAAAATGGATTTAGAGAGTGATCGCTGCGCCGTAGAACTATCGGATGCTAGATGTGATGCGATTGCATATGCCTGTCTGGTAGCGATTATGTCTCAAGGATCTGGGTACCATTGCCTTTCAGAGTCCCGTCTCACTGGGATTGCGAAGGAAAATGGTGCAAATGTATCCGTTATTAGCAGTGCAGGTGCACTGGTTGAAGGTATACGAACCTTAGGGGCAAAAAAAGTAGCAATAATCACACCATATATGAAACCGCTTACGAAAATGGTTGTTGATTATATTGAAGAAAGCGAGATAAAGGTAACAGATTCTATTAGTTTAGAAGTAGCTGATAATTTAGAAGTGGGTAGGTTAAATCCTCTAAATCTACTAGAAATAGTGAAGGATCTAGATATTAGTCAAGCGGATGCGGTCGTTTTATCTGCATGTGTTCAAATGCCATCGTTGCCGGCCATTCAAAAAGTAGAAGAAAGAATAGGATTACCTGTCCTATCTGCAGGTACAGCAACAGTTTACCAAATCCTTAAGAGTTTAAATTTAAAAACAAAGGTACCAAATGCAGGAAGATTACTTTCCGGTTCTTTTTAAAATACTATAAATCTATCGTTGAAAATGGAGGGTATTGAATGACAGAACAATATTCTAAGTTATTTTCTCCAGGAAAAATTGGAAATCTTGAGTTGAAAAATCGAATCGTAAAAGCCCCACAATCGACAGGTCTTAGTAATCGTGACGGGACAGTTTCGGAAAGATTAGTAAGACACTACAAAGAACTGGCTCGTGGTGGTACAGGACTGATCATAGTTGAATATACGTACATCGATAATGAAGCCAGTAAATCTGCATACTGCCAGTTAGGTATTAGTGATAATGAACATATCGCGGGTTTATCTTGGCTTGTTTCTTCGATTCACGACGAAGGAGCAAAAGTAGGGATTCAAATTGAACATTGCGGAAGGCAAAAATTCCTAGGAACACCTCCAATAAAAGCACCTTCTAGAATTCCATGGCCAACACTTTATGAACAATCTGGGGTTGTGCCTGAAGAACTTACAATTGAAGAAATCAAACAAATCATTGAAGATTTCGGTGATGCAGCAAAAAGAGCTCAGACTGCTGGATTTGATTTAGTTGAAATACATGCCGCACACGGATATTTGATTACAAACTTTCTTTCCCCTCACACAAATAAGCGAACCGATTTATACGGTGGAACGCTAGAGAACAGAATGAGATTTTTAGTAGAAGTCATCAAAAACGTAAAAGCAAAAGTTGGTGATCAATTCCCTATTACAATGAGAATTAACGGGACTGATTATGAACCTGATGGCATTACAATTGATGAAAGCGTTGAGGTATGTAAACAGGCAGAAAAGTTAGGTGTTTTAGCTTTCCATGTTTCTGGCGGAGACCATCACATGATGAATTATCAAGTTAGCCCGATGACCGTACCGAATGGACCTAACGTCTGGGCAGCAGAAGAAATAAAACGCTCAGTATCTGTTCCCATTATTGCTTCAGGGTCGATTAACACCCCTAAGTTCGCTGAAGATATCCTCAAAGAAGAAAAAGCAGACTTTGTTTCTCTGGGCAGACCGTTACTAGCAGATCCCTACTTCCCTTTGAAAGCGAAAGATGGCAGGTCAGAAGATATTATTCCTTGTATTCGCTGTAACGATGGATGTATGGAAAGGACCTTCTTCAACTTTCGTTCCATTAGATGCTCAGTCAATCCAACTATGGGTAGAGAAGGGGAGTTAACCATCACTCCATCTAGTACTCCTAAGAATATTGTTGTTGTTGGGGGAGGGCCGGCTGGCATGGAAGCGGCAAGGGTTAGTGCGCTTCGTGGTCATAAGGTTACATTAGTGGAAAAAAGGAAACTTGGCGGGGCGTTGTTAACATCAAGGGTTTCACCATTTAAAGCAGACATTCATTTATTGGAAAACTATTATGCTGCTCAAATCGAAAAGTTGGAAATAAAAGTTGTCCATGAAGAAGCAACACTCGATTCGATTAGAGATGGTGACTTTGATGCTGCTGTTGTCGCTGTTGGGAAGGTTCCAAATACCCTCTATATGAAAGGGATGGAATCATCCAAAGTAGTTCAAGCAATCGATGTTTTGTCTCAAAAGGCCGAAACTGGACAAAACGTGGTGATTATTGGCGGGGGAATGACTGGTGTTGAAACGGCTATATTTCTTGCAAATCAGGGAAAAAACGTCGTGATTATTGATAAAGCCTCAGAAATCATGAGTAATGAATTGGTTACGTTTAAAATTTCATATTTTGAATTCCTAGCCAAAAAAAATGTTGTTATCTATACTTCTGTCGAAGGAAAAACAGTAACCAAAGAAGCGGTGACATTTGTGGATAAAGCAGGAAACGAACAAAGTATTCCTGCAGACACTATTATTTTTGCAACGGGTTACACAGCAAATGCAGAATTATCATCTCAATTGAAGAACCAAGAACAACTTGAAATCTATCAAATTGGAGATGGGCATCGTCCTGGGAAAATTTACGATGCAGTCCATGAAGGTTACTTAACAGGTTTGCGAATATAGTAATTTTTATAAACGAAAAGGAGTGTTCTTATATGTGTCAGGGATCAAGTTCACCGCTTTCTCCTAGAGTTAAAGCTATTCTTGAAGAATTTCAAGCAAGTCTAGAACAGGGAATATCAAAACTAAGCGTTCTAAATGATGAAGAGATTCATCAAACAGAACTAGAAAAAATATTCGGTAAAAGATGGAATTTTTTAGCGCATGAGTCCGAAATTCCCAACAAAAATGATTATGTGCTTCGGAGTATCGGTGATGATTCGTTTATTGTCAGCAGGGGAAGTGACGGGGAAATTCGTGTGATGTTAGATATTTGTCCACATCGTGGAGCAAGTATCTGTAGAGCAGAAAAAGGAAGTTCCTCGCATTTCCAATGTCCTTATCACGGCTGGACGTTTAAGAACAATGGTGATTTAGTAGGAACCCCTTCATTTAAGGATGCTTACAGTGGTCTGAACCGTAAGGAATGGGGACTAACACATGCACCACGGGTAGAAATCTTTCATGGGTTTGTCTTTGCGACTTTAGATGAAAATGCTCCAGACCTTAAGGAATCTTTAGCTGGTATCGGTTGGTATTTAGACATGATTTTTTCCCTTCAGGATGAAGGAATGGAGGTTCTAGGTGAGCCTCAACGATTTGTAATTAAAGCAAACTGGAAGATTGCCGCTGAGAATTTTTCCGGAGACGATTATCACTTATTGACACTCCATAAATCGACCTATGATATTGGGGTCATGCAAATTCCTCTTAGAGAAAACATGAAAGGATACCATATACAGGCTGGAAATGGACATGGGGTAAGTTTCTCGATTGACCTTGAAAGTAAGGATCCGCTTTTCTTCTATTATCCTGAAGAAATTGTCAAAACCTTTAATTTAGATAATCTTACCGATAAGCAAATTGAACTTGCTCGTGGTTCACGTGTATGTGTCGGGAATATTTTTCCGAATATTTCGTTTTTAATGCTGCCGTTAAGTCCTGACCCCAAAACGATTCCACCGACACCGTTATTTACTTGGAGAGTATGGCAGCCTAAAGGAAAGGATGAAATTGAAGTTTGGAACTGGTTTATGATGTATAAAAACACCTCAGAAGAATTTAAACGTGCTTCCTATAGGGCGGCAATGTCAACCTTTGGTATAGCGGGGACGTTTGAACTGGATGACGCAATACCTTGGGAAACAATAACCAAAAATGCAAAAGGAACATTTGCGAGGAAGAAAATGAACCTTAACCTTCAAATGGGGATGGAAGGGATGGGTGTGGCGAAACAAGTAATGGATTGGCCATTTCCAGGTATCGCCTATTATCCACGTTATGAGGAAGGAAACCAACGCCATTTATATCGACATTATTTAGAAGAAATGCTATCAGAAGAGTAAAAGGAAAAGGAGGAATCCGAATGAAAGTTCCGTTTGATTTTTATCAAGAAGGAATAGAGTTTTTTCTTAATGAAGCTGAATTGATAGACGATGGCAGGTTTAGGGATTGGCTAGAACTGATGACCGATGACTTTACGTATCGCATTCCGGTTCGGGTTACCCGTGAAAAAGCAGCGCCTTCAGAATTCAGTGACTTGGCTAGTCATATGGACGAAACCAAAAACACGATGGAAATCCGCATACTTCGTGCCTATTCGGAATACAACTGGGCGGAAGATCCTGCATCAAGAACAAGGCATTTCTTAACGAATTTCAGAGCGAAAATGGACCAAGAAGTTGACAATGAGATTCATTTTAAAACTAACTTTTTATTATACAGAGGAAAATTTGATTCTCCAACCTTTCAGTTTTTAAGCGGAGAAAGACACGATACCATTCGGCGGATAGATGGGGAATGGAAAATTTCAAAAAGACTGATTTTACTTGATCATGCAACCATCCCAATGAATAATTTAGCGATTTTCATATAAAGAAGCAAAAATACAAGATTAGGAGAATTCTAAATGAAGGAAAAAGAGAACTTTATCCAGGTTGCAAATGAGTTTACTTGTGTTCACGTTCGAAAAATCAACACCAAAAACGGTGAAATGCTTGAGATTGAATCAAAAAAGAATGATGGAAAAATCACATTGGATGCGATGCAGCTCGAGAGCTTGACGTTATTGACACCCGAACACTTCTCAAAGTTTTTTGAAATACATTTTGGTCTGGATGACACCTTCTCTAAAAAATAATTACAGCTGCATATTCGGTTAGAAAGGAGAAAACTCATGCATTCGAAGGCTCAAAGGTTTGAACATGTGGAATTAAAAGTAATTGATCTTTCTAAGGCAATGGATTTTTATAAAAATGCTTTGGGGTTAGTGGAGATTGGGAAAGAAGATGGAGTCATTTATTTAGGCTGTGGCTACGACAAAAATTACGACCTCGCCATTTCCGAAGGCGGAACAGGGGTTTCGCATTTTGCGGTCAGGGTGGATAATGAGGAAGAGTTAGAGTCCTTTTACAAGAAAATAACCAATCTTGGAGTAAAGGTGGTCCGTCATAATGGGACAGAACCGGGCCAAGTTAAAGGGATTCGTTTCCCTTTACCGAGCGGCATTCCAATGGAGTTTGTGCTTGTTGCTGATAATAGCTACGTCAATCCAGCCAGACCGGCGTTCCCTAGAAATGTTGCATCTGCACCATTAAACATTGATCATATTAATCTCATGACCGTTGATGTAAAAAAAGAAACAGATTTTTTTCATGAAGTTCTTAATTTTAAAATCTCTGATATTGTGGATCCCGAAATGAATGGAAAATACATGATGTCCTTCATGCGTTTTCGTGGCTATCATCATGATGTAGCAACAACGATTACAAAAAATCCAAACGATACTCTGCATCACCTCTCATGGACGATGAGCAATTTTGAGCATATAAAAGTGGCTTGCGATGTACTTTCGCAATTTGAAATTGACGTCGAAATGGGACCAGGACGTCATCCAATAGGTCCGAATTTATATGCTTACTACTTGGAACCCGGTGGAAATCGTTTTGAGTATGTATCTGAACAAGCATATTTAGATCCTGACTCCCCAGTGAAAATATGGAGAAGTATGGCCGACACACTGGAATCATGGTCAAGACTTCGAAAACCACCGGGCAGTTTTATTAAAGGGTCATAACCGTAAAAGGAGAGTGGAGGAAATGGCACGCTTTAATGGAAAGGTAGCAATCATTACAGGTGGGACCTCCGGCTTAGGCCGGGCGGTTGCTGAGCGCTTTATCGAAGAAGGAGCGCATATATGTGTGGCAGATATATCGCTTGGAAGACTCGAGGAAATGAAGGCTATTTATGGGGAGAAAATGATCACCGTTCATACAGATGTCAGTACTGTTGAAGGTAACATCAAAATGGTTGAATCTACTGTTGAAGCTTTTGGAAAGATTGATATTTTTATAGCAAATGCTGGGATTTATGACGGCAATGTAGGTCTAATAGATTTACCGCTTGAACGGATTGAAGCAGCATTCGATGAAGTAATTAATGTGAATGTCAAAGGATACTTGCTTGGAGCAAAAACGGTCCTTCCAGAGCTTTTAAAAACAGAAGGCTGCATGATTTTTACAGCTTCACATGCTAGTTTTTATTCTGCTGGAGGGGGTCCCATTTACACTGCATCGAAACATGCTATTGCAGGTTTAATAAAAGAATTGGCCTATGAGCTGGCACCTAAAATTCGTGTGAATGGTGTGGCACCCGGAGTGATTGCCACGAATATGGGGATGCCCAAGTCCTTAGGTCCGCAGGCCCCCTCTATTATATCGGGTGTTGAACATTCCTTACCATTACCTTTTATTCCAGAGTCTAAGGATTATGTTGAACTATATGTATTACTTGCATCAGAAGGAGCAAAGGCAATGACAGGGACAATCATTCAGGCAGACAACGGAATTAGCATTAGAGGTTTAGTGAAAACATCAGGTGGTTTTTGATATTTTAGCTTTAAAACTAAATTTTTCCTAAAATAGGAGGATAGTAGATGGCAAATCGAGATATCAAGGATTTAGCAAACCATTCAGAAAGCTATTTTTATGATACGAGAGATTTGGAACGCAGAATGGATTCAGGTCGTGAAAAGGATGATTATGGCACACGCAGAGTACCTGGTGATTGGAGATTCAGTGCATGGAGCAGTGCATGGAGCTGGATGGGTCTATCAACTGCTATCGCTTACCCTCTTACAGGGGCATTATTAACGCTTGCTTTTGGAGCGGTTTCCGTCATGATTGGCTTTCTTATTTCAATGGTTTTAGTTGGCTTTGGGGTGTATTACTCATCGTTAAAGTCAGCAGATGAGGGTATCGGAAAAGATTTAATGAGTCGCTCAAGCTATGGATATTTCGGTTCAGCGCTTAGTACCTTATTTGTCGGAATTTACTTGGTTATTCTGTTTTCGCTCGAAACCTCAGTTATTGCTGGATCCTTGGCAGAATTCTTGCCATCTATACCTTATTGGTTGCTAGTCTTACTAATCATAGCCATATTTATTCCATTAGGGATTTACGGAATGGTTTGGATTGCCAAACTTCAAACTGCTACTTTTTTCCTTTATGTAATTGGTATAGTTCTTGTCTTTATAGGCATATTCAGTGGTTGGTCTGAACTATCAAACGCTGCTTTTGCGGGTGAATGGTGGAGGCTAAATCCCAATAATGTCCCTACATCCTGGATGACCATTATTGGTGCTACTGGTGCCTGGATGGGTGCTTTTGGTTTTATGAATATTTTCGCTTCGACCGATATTACAAGAATGACCCGCCGAAGTGAACGTAAAAAAATTGCTGTTTTCCAAGTTATTATTAACTCTTTCATTAATTCATTTCTAATTGGCGCAATGGGGATATTCTTCCTTGCTTCATCAAACGGTGTCAACCCTGATCCAGGTGTGACCTTTGTATGGGTATTAGGACCAGTAGGGCTTTTACTCGTGTTCGTTACCCAATTGCGTGGAAATGTTATGAATATGTATTTAGGAACATTAGCCTTTGATAATGTATTAGCGCAAATATCCAAGAAAAGTTATATGCGTTCTTGGCTTTTGATTCCATTTGTAATCCTCGGTTTTATTATGGTCGTTAGCTCATTTTTACAATACTTTTCGACGATTGCTACCTTTGCAGGTGTAGTATTTGCGTCATGGGTAGGGTCTACCTTTGGAGAGTCAATGCTAGTCCGCCCGCTTTACAAAATACCAAAATGGTCAGAATTTCGCCGGGCTTATCTCCCAAATATCAATTGGATTGGCTTTACTTCACTCATTGTTCCGATATTTATCGGTATCCTTGCAACAATGGGTGTGTGGGGTGATGCATTTATGGCGTCCTCGGTATTTGTAAGTTTACTACTGGCTTTTATTTTTCCAGTAGTTCTTGCTCTCGTTCTTGGAAAAGAAAGAACGATTCAACAGTACTTTAAACGTATTCCTGAAATTCCAATCGTTGAGACTGAAACAATGACCTGTTTTGTAACAGGGGAGACAGAGCATAAAAGTGACTTTGTTTTATGTCCTTTCCACGGAGATAATTGGATTTCCTCTAAAGCCTGTGCAACCGAGACAAAATGTAATAAAGTGTGCCAGATTAACTCAGTGACAAATACAGTCCCTGTTGACCAATCTGTTTAAGTGTAAGTTTTTACGATTTCAAAAAAACTCTAAGGAGTGTATGAAATGCTTACAAATTTTACTCAATTAACAACGTTGTTTAGAGACGAATTGGTTTTGTGCGGTGTGAAAGAAGGAGAGTTTGTTGTTGTAGCCAGTCAGCCAGAATCACGTGAAGGCTATGTTGATGCTTTTCTTGCAGCGATCGAATCATTGGGGGCGCATGGGATGAATCTTCAGTTCCCGGGAATACGACATGCCCACCTGCCATATATCGGTCGTCAGACACAAGATATTGATATTTTTATAGATTCTGTTCCACAAGCTATGGAAACCTTGAAAAAAGCAGATATGGTGGTCGATGTCACCGCTGAAGGGCTTGTTCATACAAAAGCTAGAGCCGTTACGTTAGGTAATGGGGCAAGAATGCTGATGGTGTGGGAAAAAGCAGAAATTCTTGAAAGAATGTTTCCTAGAGAATCCTTACGGAAACGAGTAGAAACGAGCATGGATATGTTAAAGCAGGCAGAGTCAATGAGGGTAACTTCTGCAGCTGGAACTGATATTTCTGTTCGGCTTACGAGTGACACACCGATTATTGGTCAATATGGCTACACTGATCAACCAGGCAGATGGGATCATTTTGCCGGAGGGTTTGCTGCCTTTTATCCAATTGAAGAAAGTGTGAATGGACGGATTGTGTTGGATGCAGGGGATATCTTATTACCGCTTAATCGTTATGTTCAGTCACCAATTGATATCACGATTAAAAATGGCTTTATTACTGATATCAAAGGTGAAGGTCTGGATGTCCTATTATTTAAACAATACTTTGAGTCTTGGAAGGATAAGGAAGTGTACGGAACATCCCATTTTGGCTGGGGATTAGATGAAAATGCTCTTTGGGAAGCGATGAGTTTTTATGGGAATGAGACATATGGGATGGATGCGCGGGCTTTTGCCGGGAATTTCATGTGGTCAACTGGTCCCAATGCTCATGTTAAACGCTTTACAAAATGCCATTACGATATTCCGATGCGAGCCTGTTCAATCGAACTGGATGGCAAACAGATTATTAAAGAAGGTACGATTGTCGAGCCGAGTTTGAAATTTTCATAAGGGCGGATTTCAGATGAATAAACTAAAAGTATCGATGGTCCAGATGCAAGTAACCAATGATGTAGAGGTAAATGTAAAAAAAGCAATTACATTAATTAGAGAAGCAGCAATAAGTAATCCTGATATCGTCGTCCTACCTGAAAATTTCCATTTAATGGGTACGAAGAAAGATTTTTTCGAAAAAGCCGAATTCATTGATGGCTGCACTATTACGACGTTAAGGATGCTGGCTCGCGAGTTTGGTATCTATATTGTTGCAGGTACAATGAAACTTCGGATTAAGAATGAAGAAAAACTTAGAAATAGCTGCTGTGTTATAAATCCTGAGGGTGAGATTCAAGATGTTTATGATAAGATACACACGTTTAACGCGCAAGTAGGAGACAGAACATATGCTGGGAGTCAGGTAGAAGAGTCCGGAGACAGAATTATCGTTACAAACATTAAGGGAGTTCCGGTCGGTCTCAGTGTCTGTTTTGATATTCGTTTTCCAGAGATGTTCCGAATTCTTGCCCTAAAAGGAGCTAAAGTCATTTTAGTGCCGGCAATTTTTATGCTTCATACTGGGAAGGATCATTGGGAAGTCCTTTTACGAGCACGAGCTATTGAAAACCAAGTCTATATGGTGGCACCTGCTACTCATGGGAAATTTCCTCCGCATGAGGAATGGAGTTATGGCCGGAGCATGGCAATTGATCCATGGGGATTAATGATTGCCCAATCATCAGATAAAGATGGGGTATTAACAGTGGATCTTGATTTAGATTTGGTGGATGATGTTAGGAAAAGGGTACCGACATTATCCCAGCGCCGTCCTGATGTATATAACTGGACAGAGTTTGATCATTGATAGGAGAGGTTTGGAATGGATTTAGGATTGAGAGGAAAAGTTGTACTTGTAACAGCCGCAAGTAAAGGACTTGGATATGCAGTTGCTAAAGAAATGCTGGCTGAGGGTGCCCATGTGGCGATCAGTTCAAGGAGTGAAGAAAGTATTAAAAAAGCTGCCGAAGAACTATCACAAGGTGGTAAACATGATGTTTTTTATGTGCCTGCAGATTTATCTAAGCCAGGTGATGTGGATGTTCTAATGGATCGAGTTCTCCATCATTTTGGTCAAGTGGATATATTAATTTGTAATACAGGTGGTCCAAAAACATCCGATTTTGTCGATACTGGATTTGAGGATTGGAAAAGCGGTATGGATATGATGCTTTTCCCTGTCCTAAAAATGACAGAGAGAGTTATTCCATTAATGAAAGAAAACAATTGGGGACGGATTATTTTCATGACATCAACATGGGTTAAGCAACCGCGTAAGAGCGGTGTGATTTCTACCATGGCTCGAAGCGCTGTTTCAGGGTTATCAAAACACCTGTCTAATGAATTAGCGAAGCATAATATCCTTGTAAATCAAGTATTACCAGGTCCAACCTGGACAGATCGTTCTAAGGAAATTACCAGCAGACTAGCACAGCAACGCGGTGTACCTGTTGAAGTAATCAAGGAAGAAATTGCAGAGGAGATTCCACTTGGGAGATACGGGACGGCACAGGAAATTGCAAATGCGGTTACATTTTTAGCTTCGGAAAAAGCCTCCTTTATAACCGGTGCCTCCTTACAAGTTGACGGAGGTCAAATAAAAGCTACAGTTTAATTCAAAGCTCAATCCCTGATTTATAGGGATTGTGCTTTTTTGATGGGTGGTGTTAAATTTCCCGTCTTCCTAACATTAATAAAGTAAGAATTGTAAATAGTAATAGTAAATGTATTTTGGAGGATTATCAACCGATGGAGGAAATAACCTTAGGGGTGGGCCTCGCAATAGAGATAGTTTTGATCATCGTTACTATTTTAATCATTTCTTCCCATCTTCGAAAAAATTCTAGGAATAATAAAAACCTTAAATTAAATGAACAATATTATAAATCCTTATTTGAACAAAATCCAGATGCCATTTTCATTTTTGATTTGAATGGAAAATTTGTTGTTGCAAACAAGGCTGTTTCTATTTATGGATATAGTATTGGTGAATTAATTGATAAACCATTTGCAGATTTCATTCTTCCTAATGACATAGAAAGAGTGACGGCCCATTTTAACGTTGCGGCAGAAGGAATGGCTACAAATTACGAATGTTCGATTTTGGATAAAGAAGGGCTTCAAAGAGAGATTAGTGTAACCAATATACCTATTTTTGTGAATGAACAAATAACCGGAGTATATTCCATTATTAAAGACATTACTCAGCATATAAAAGCACAAAACCTTTTAATGGAAGCGGAGGCTAAATATCGAAGCCTGATAGAAAACTCTTTAGTTGGAGTCTATATCATGCAAGATGGAAAATTGGTTTATGTGAATCCAAGACTTTGCGAAATGTCCGGATATAAATGTGAGGAGTTATTAGGGTTAAGTGTTTCAGAATTTATTTATCCAGAGGATTTACCAATAGTAAGTGAAAATATCCGTAAACGGCTTAGTAATGAAACAGGAATGATTAAGTATGAATATCGAGCACTAAGAAAGGATAACAGTGTTATTACCTTCGAATTATATGGTTCGAAGATTGTTTATAATGGCAGGGATGCGATCATTGGAACAGTTATTGATATCACGGAGAGAAAAAACACCGAAAAAATGATTAAACACATGGCCTATCATGATCAGTTAACTGAACTGCCTAATCGATATTTATTACGGGAAAAGGTAAATGAAGCAATAATTAATTCAAGAAAGTGCAATTGTCATTTTGCGCTGCTGTTTCTGGATTTGGATCGTTTCAAAGCGATAAATGATACGATGGGGCATGAAATAGGCGACAAAGTATTAATTGAAATTGCGGAACGATTGAAAGAATGTGTCAGTGATAATGACATCATATCTAGGTATGGCGGAGATGAATTTTCTATTCTTCTTACTGATTCTGAAATACGAAGAGCGAGTGAAGTTGCAGATAAAATCATTACTAAATTATCTTCTCCTATTACTCTTTATCATCATGACTTATTGGTTACCCCTAGTATCGGTATTACCGTTTTTCCTACACATGGTGAAAGTTTTGATACGTTAATTAAAAATGCGGATTTAGCCATGTATCACGCAAAAAGTTTAGGCAGAAATAACTTTCAATTCTTTAATGAGGAGTTAAATAAAATAGCTCAGCATGAATTAGAGATGGAAGTAAATTTACGTAAAGCCTTGGAGCAAAATCAACTGGTGTTATTCTATCAGCCTCAGGTAAATTTAGAAACCAACCAGATTTACGGTGCTGAAGCATTAATGAGGTGGATTCATCCAGAAAAAGGGATCATTCCACCTGCAGTTTTTATCCCCATTGCTGAAGAAACTGGGTTGATAATTCCAATGGGTGAGTGGGCAATAAGAACGGCGTGTAAGGAAAATAAAAGGTGGCAGTCAGCAGGTTACTCACCAATCACTGTTTCTGTAAATATATCAGCAAAACAGTTTTTTCAATCAAATTTAGTTGAAATCGTTAAAGATGCCTTAACTGAGACAGGACTTGAGCCTAGATATTTAGAATTGGAGATTACTGAAAGTATTACAATGGATGTGGAACATTCGATTTCAACACTATTGGAATTAAAGAATCTAGGAGTCAAGATTAGTATAGATGATTTTGGGACGGGATATAGTTCACTAAATTATCTAAGAAGGCTGCCAATCGATAAACTAAAGATCGACCAATCATTTATTCGGGAATGTCCCGATGACCTAAACAGTAATACTCTCGTTAGGACCATTATTGTAATGGCACATCTTCTTAAACTCAAAGTTAAAGCGGAGGGAGTCGAAACACAAGAACAAATATCCTTTCTGCTTCAACAGGGGTGTAAGGAGGCACAAGGATATTATTTCAGCAAACCTATTCCTGTTCTAGAATTTGAAACAAAATATATGGAAAAACGCTTGGAAAGTTAATTCCAAGCGTTTTTTTACAGTAGCCATGATTTAAGGAATTAACGCTTTATACGCTTAAGTACGCTTTCCTCAAATTCGGCTTGATCTATGTCTAATCCAATTACTTCATTTCTAAAAGACTTAAAACGTCCATTCTCTACTTCAAGTGTGAAATATCCTCTAGGACTGGTAAGGTTTATATCACCGATAATATTTTTCCTTCTGGCAGGATCAAACAAATTCACTAAATTAGGATTGCTTGGATGTGCCTTAAACCGACATCCCTGTTCCACACAAACTCTCACGATATTACGTACTTTAGGATGAGCGATGCTTTCAATCTTTTGATTAACTTCCTCGTTTGCCATAGGTGTGATTCTCCTTTCCATTCCTTCAAACAGTATGCCGCTGGTAAGATAATTATTCATAGATACAAAAGTAACCTGTACTCCTATAAAAAGTGGCTAAGAATAGGTAACGAATAAATTGTAAAACAAATTCATTAAAATGTTTTGGATTTTTAATCCTTACAAATGTGTAAGGATTATGTAAGATAAGGGAATTTTTGATATAAGGTAATTGCCTTATACTCATCTTTATAGAAGAAGGGGGATAAGTTAAGGTATGAATGAGTATTTATTTAGATTGATAAATGATTTAGGCAAGGAATATACACTATTTAATCCAATAGTTGTATTTATTGCGGAATATATGGTGATTATTTTAGCGATTGCGGTTTTTACTTTCTGGTTAACACGAGTAAATAAAAATAGAATCATGGTGATTTGTGGCATATTTACGTTTGTTATCGCTGAGATTTTTGGAAAAATAGCTGGTAAAATTCATTCGAATCACCAGCCGTTTGCAGAACTGTCCAACGTAAATCAATTAATAGAAAAAGCGGTTGATAATTCATTTCCAAGTGATCATACCATTTTGTTTTTTTCGTTTTGTGTGACATTCTGTCTGTATAGAGGTGCTAGAGGATTTTTCTGGGTGCTGCTTGCATTTCTAGTTGGTGTATCACGCATTTGGGTAGGGGTTCACTATCCAGCGGATATTATGGCTGGAGCAATTATAAGTATCTGTACTGCGATAATTGTAATTCGTGTAGTTCCTAAATTAAGTATCATTCAAAAAGGATTAGGGATATATGAGAAGGCGGAATCCTATATCTTGCCGATAAAAAAAGACAATTATCCTGGATAAGGAATATAAATAGAAGGAAACCTGCTTAACCTGGCAATAAGCGGGTTATTTGCATTTGAAACTATTAAGTAAAATATAGAATTGGAATAAATTTCACATTGTACTGTTCTCGGCAGGGTGTTATTATAAGAAAGTTCCTTCGCGGAGAGGTTAACAGCATGAAGAATTGAAAAATTGTGTTGACTCTTTTCGATAGAATATGTTAAGATATTTCTTGTCGCTAAAACAACGATATATTGTTCTTTGAAAACTAAACAAACAAGAACGTCAACAATCAATAAAAACTATAGTTTCTTCTATAGAAACT